>JAAEPA010000810.1 GCA_024222475.1 Gammaproteobacteria bacterium
CAGCATGGCAGGCTGCCGTTGCCTTGGGTTCAGGTGTAAGAGGGGTATTGGCCGGACCTTCCATGGACCCGTTTATACACTAATTTTTTAGGTGTGTCCCGTACTTTTTTTCTGGGGTATATGGTCAGACCGAATATTTACCATCCTGTTCTATTTCTGGTACCACACCCAGCAAGGCCGGGAGCGTCGCGGACTGCTACCCGCCGTGGCCAAGTTCGCACTTGGGAAGCCAGAATATGAGGCAGGTTCCGAAAAACGTCACACAGGACGCACGACGGATCGCGGTAGAGACCAGGGAAAGCCTCGTCCTGAAGATCACTTATCCCTGCTGGAGGCTTTTCTATCGCCCCAGAACAAGTGCTACCTCCTCTACTCAGGTTACCAAGGCGCCCTGCCTGAAGATGGCCCAGTCTACATGCCGCGCATCATCGCAGCAGGTTATGCAGAACTTCCACCCAATACCAGGTTGGCAGGCCCTGAGCGCTTGGCTTGGGGACAGGACCCTTATGACCGAGCACATCTGCCTGAGATTGGCGAGTTTGACTCGATTATTCCCTTGAGGCCGGTAATTCGGAAAGAGTAATAGTTAATGGCTGATCTTACAGGCGATGGCCGCAAACGACCCGAAGCCGACGGTGATCACACAACCTCCGACAGTCCGCTTTGCAGCGGAAACCTGATGTTAACATCCCAATATCAATTGATGCTTTCTGCTGTGGTTGAATAGTCACACACACGGGGTAAAGAGTAGCCCTGCTAGATTGATATTGGGCTTCTTTTCTCAATCAACTGTTAGGGCATCGAAATGGCTGTTGGCCCACATCGATGTCGACCCGCCTCCTATTGGGAATGACGTCCAGAACAAAAGCCGCTTTTCGGTATAACCAAGCAGTATCTGGATACTTACCTCACCTTGTCACATTAGAGTGATTGGAAGAGTGCCGCAGTGCCCGAACCCGTCGAATGGGAGTTTTGCCGCAATCTGGTTTGCAGATTTCGTACCTGGAACTTCGCCCATGCCGACTGTGGCCATGACTTCCTCATCGCATTTTCCAGCAAGTCAATTCAGCAGGCCTGCTTTGCGCAGACCGTTGAGGAAATTGTCCATGTGATGCTGATCCTTGAAAGGAAAGTCCTGGGTGACATTGTCCAATGACAACTCGGGATTTAGGGCAAGTAGCTCGATCGCTTCCCACTGCGCGTCATCTAGAAACCCTGCCTGGGCATAGGTCGCTGCGATCCAGAGCCTGAGCCGTTGAGTGGTGGGGTTGATCGCCAGAGCTTTCTTGAAGTTGCGGAGCGCTTTGTCGTATCGGCCCAACGTGAAATAAATGCCGCCGTGCACTGTGAGATATACGGAGGGCGCGTGCGGATTCAGGCGTAATGCGGTCTGCATCGGTTCCAGGGCCTGGTCCGGTCTGCCTGCGTAGTGAAGTACCCAAGCCAGCAATCCATAACCATCTGCATAGTTGGGATCCAGCGCTACCGCTTTCTCGGCATCACGAATTGCCTGCATATAGTCGCGCCGGAACAGCGCCACCTGGCTTTTCGCGAAATGGACCTGTGGTATCGATTCATCAATCCGCAGTGCCTCAGCGACCAGCTGACCCGCACGCTCGAGCGATTGGTTAGAATCCTCGCTCCAGGCGTCGATGGTATCGCGTAGATGAGCCAGCGCCAGGCTGCCATAGGCCCGTGCGAAGCTTTGATCGAGCCGAATCGCCTGTTCGTAGTACTCTTTGGCAATACGGTTGTCTTCCTTCGACCGATGTGCATAGTGATCTTGCCCGCGCAGGAAGAGGTCATAGGCTTCGACGGCTGCAGTATAACGTTTTCCGACCCGGGTGCGTTCGTCATGCGCCAATTGGATACGAAGTGCACCCACGATCCTGGAGGTTACGTCGTCCTGGATTCTTAAAATGTCGCTCAGCTCGCGATCATAGTGCTCGGCCCACAGAACATGATCGCCCAGAGAATCTGCAAGATGAACTGTAATTCTCACACGGTTATCGGATTTGCGCACACTTCCTATAAGCACATGGCGCACTCCCAGTTCCTGGCCGATGATTCGTTTTGACTTGGGACTCGCCCGATAACTGAACGCGGAATGCGGCGCGACCACGAAAAGCCCGGAGACCTTGGACAGCGCCGTTATCAGATCTGCTGTAATGCCGGCGGCGAAATAGTCCTGTTCCGGGGTGGTGCCTAGGTTCTCGAATGGCAGGACTACCAGTGAGGGACTGTCGGGCAGCGGCGGCGGGCCGGTTCCGATAGGCTGTTTAGGGGCATCTGTCGGAGGCAGTGTGAATACCCATAGCAGAAACCCTGCAAGGACCGAGAAAAAAACCAGGGCAGCGATAAATACTCGCCAATGCAATCGGTAGGGTTCCTCCGTCCTGGCAGCGGTTCGGGCTCTAGCTGGAGCAAGTTCTGATGGCTTAACCGGGACGGTGAGCCGATAACCGACCTTGGGAATGGTCTCAATGACCTTGGGTTGACGCGGATCATCGCGAAATGCCCTGCGCAGTTTGCGGATGGCATTGGTCAGGGCATCCTCGGACACAATCCTTCCCGCCCAGACCTCCGCTTCGAACTGCTGCCGGGTCACTACTTCTCCAGCTCTGCGGGTGAGACAGGCCAGCACGTCCATCACCTTGGGCTCGAGCCTGACCTCGCTACCCGATTTAGTAATGCAGTTTAATGTGTAGTCCACAAACCACCCGTCGATGGTTTCATACGCAGGTTTCGCGTGATCTTCTATCGGTTGCTCTACAACCATCGGTGCCCCCTTGGTAGATCCTTGAGCCAGCTTTCTCGGTCAGCGTGTGTTCCATGTCACACGTCACAACCCTATATATAAGTGTAACTCAGAGGCTGTTTCCAGCAACCAGGATCGTCCAGTCCCACGGCCAGGGAAAAAATTGGATCTACGTCCAGTCGCCGCAGAGCCACCTGATCGGATAATCGTCGGAAAAAAGTCGGATATAAAACAAACAATTGTCGGAGCCCTCGACAAGATAGGTGCTAAATAATGTAGCAGGCCAGTGCAAACCGCAGGAACATGGGAGGTAAGAGATGAAACGCCGAATATTTCTCCAGGCCACTCTGACAACAGCGCAACTGGCTCTGGCCATCGGTTCGGGATTACTGGTTCCGAGGCGTGTTCTGGCCGCTTGGCCATCGGCTGCGTTCCACGCCACAAGTCCCGACCAGGCCATACACGCTCTGCTGGAAGGCGCGCCACTTGAGTTCAGCGACGCGGTTCATATCGAGGCCTCGAATATTGCCGAGGATGGGCGAAGCGTGCCGGTGGTGGTGCACAGTGAAATCCCAGACACAGTGACTATCACCATCCTTTCCGAGAAAAACCCTTATCCTGCCGTGGCCTCCTTCAATCTGAGTCCACAGGTGGATCCCTTTGTGAGCACCCGTATCAAGATGGGTGGCGCAGGACATGTGGTTGCAGTGGTCACTGCGAAGGGACGGCATTACTACGCCAAGAAGCGGATCCAGGTGACCGCCGGCGGCTGTGGCTGAGAATACTCAGAATCCCTGACTACAGGAGGTGAGTGAGATGGCACGAAGAATGACGCACAAGATGCGCGCCAGCGCTACAGAAGGCGGTGCACTGGTGAAGCTGTTGATACAACATCCCATGGAGACGGGAAATCGCAAGGACCGGGTAACAGGCGAGCGAATCCCGCGCCATTTTATCCGCGAGGTGCACTGCGAGCATAACGGCGCCATCATAATGACTGCATTTTGGAGCTGGGGCATGGCGTTTAATCCCTATCTCTCCTTCCGTCTCCGCAAGGCGAGTCGCGGCGACGCGGTGAAAGTTCGCTGGTGGGACAGTAAGGGAGTGACTGAGACCATCGAGACCCGTGTACGCTAGGGAGGTGTGCCATGTTACTGGAACAGCACAATTTCTGGCTCATGGGCGGGGGATTGGTCCTCGGCATGCTGTTTGGGATGATCGCCCAACGCTCACGGTTCTGCGTGGTGGCGGCAGTCAGCAACCTGGTTCTGATGCGCGACTACCGTCAACTCCATGCCTACCTGGCGGCCCTGGCTGTAGCGCTGCTGGGCACCACGATCCTGGAGCTGGGCGGTTGGGTGGACATAGCCGCATCTGCATACCGGCGCCCAATGTTGAATTGGCTTGGTTCCCTGGGCGGGGGGCTCGTATTCGGATTCGGAGCCATGTTGGCCGGCGGCTGCGCCTCTCGCACCGTGGTACGCGTAGCTGAAGGGGATTTGGGTGCGCTGATCGCCCTGCTGGCTTTCGCCCTGACCGGGATGACCACCTTGTTCGGCGTGCTAGACCCGGTTCGCGGTTGGATCGCGCAGGCCGCGTCCACGCCACTTGTTAGCGGGGATGCCGCCCTATCGGTACTCGTGGGGCTCCCGGCATGGATACTTCCCCTATCCCTCGCTATGGGTTGTCTTGCCTTGATTGTTCGACTGGGGAACTGGCAGGCCCATCTTGGGATAGTGGCATCAGGCGCCCTCCTGGGACTGTTGGTGCCAGCCGGCTGGTGGATCACCGGCGCTGTAGGTCAGGACGACTTCGCAACACATGCACCGGCGTCGCTGGCTATCGCCGGACCTTTAGCGCGCGGCGCCGCTTATCTCACTACGGGGCAGGTCACCGGAACTGGTTTTGCGGTGTTCCTGATCCTGGGAGTATTCATTGGCGCTTTTGGAAGCGCCGTAGTTACGAAACGCTTCAGGTGGAGTCCTCCTGACGGGTCACGCGTGGGTGTCTATCTTTCTGGAGGCGCCCTGATGGGTGCAGGTGCTGTACTGGCAGGCGGCTGCAACATTGGTCAGGGGCTCACTGGTGTTGCTACCGGCTCGGCGGGATCTGCTCTGGCTTTATTAGGGATCCTGGTGGGACTGTTGCTCGGTCTTTGGCGACTGGGGCGAGAGACCAATGGAAACACTGAACCGCGACAGAGTCAGCACGGGTTTGGAGCAAAGATGGTGCACCATTTGGTGTCTTCGTTTCTATTGGGTCGAAAACACAAATATTAGTGAATGTACCGGGGTCTTTATTTCCAATTCGTCGAAAGTATGCAGTAAGCCACTTTTAACACTGGATATACCCCCACCTGAGAGACAGGGTAACGGTGAATACGGAAATGATAAGTAAGTATGTCAATTACTCAGGAAGAGAAAGAACGGAAGCTAGAGAGCTGAATATTAGATTGAGTTGACAAAAGTAACGGGGACAACATAGCGAGCCTTCCGAGGAGGCTCGTTAAACACCCTTCTAGGGTGAAATCAAAACCGCATTATATGAATGTGGATTTTTTATGACCTTTAGCAAGAAAGGAGATATCCCATGAAAACCATGAGAAACGCAAAGCCGTATGTTGCTGCAGTTATACTCAGTTTTGCCGTGTGCACCGCAGCCGCGGACACACCCAAGGACACCATACAGTTCACGCCGGATGACTTTAAGTGGAAACCGTCAGCCCGGGTATCCGGCCTCGAGAAGGCCGTCGTATTTGGTAACGACAAGTCCGGGCCATATATTTATCGGATCAAATTCCCGTCAAACTTCAAGGTGCAGGCTCACAGCCATCCCGACACACGAACCTACACGATAATCTCGGGCACCTGGTATATCGGCTGGGGGAAGAAATTCGATGAATCGAAATTGATCGCACTACCGGCCTGGAGCTTCTATAGCGAGCCGGCAAATGAGCCGCACTTTGTTATGACTAAGGGCGAGGTTGTGGTTCAGATGTCCGGTAACGGTCCGACTGCCGTTAACTTCGTTGATCCGGCCCACGCCCCCAAGAAAAAGTAGCTGGGATCAACTTGTTAATATGTTGTAGCTTATGGCTGGGTATCCTGAGCGCTATTAACTCTGACTTCCAGCGGACGCGCCAGACGGCGCGCCGCTGAAGGCAGCTTTAGAGGTGTTGGGTCTTTCCCCATAAAGGCACGAAATCTGCCATAGAGTTTGAAACCTAACCTATCAGACTTTACGAGCATAATGGTAGCGTTAAATAAGCATCCCCCCGCCGATCATCATCCGCCTGTGAATGGCAGATTTCGTATGAAGCAGACGGTCAGGATAATCGCCATAAAGGACCGGTTCTGGCCGATAGCTGACGGTCGAACGACTTGGGTGAACCTGTAACCGGGGCTGAACTATTGCATAGCACAGGTCACGCCTTCCAAGCGAGGCAAAGGTCGCAAGCGCGACGCTGATGAAGCTGAGCAATGCCACTCACCGGCACAGCGCCGGGCAGCGATGAGCTGGGCTCAGCGATTGAAGCGGGTGTTCAATATCGACATCGAAACCTGCTCCACGTGCGGCGGTGCGGTCAAAGTCATCGCCTGTATCGAAGACCCCCGGGTCATCG
>JAAEPA010000811.1 GCA_024222475.1 Gammaproteobacteria bacterium
CTCGACTGTTCTGAGCTCGGGTATCTCAAATTCCAACATTTCCAACTCCACCAGGATGTCGTTGGGCACATCGCGGGGGGCCTTGTCGATCTCGTCGATCAGCACCACAGAGCGTTTCGGCTTGCCAGGATGATCGACCGCGTTTACCGGCAGACCAAGCGTTTTGTGTGCGTAGTGGGGTGACTTTGCGTGCAGGATCGCCTTGCCTAGCGCTTCAAAGTTGATGAACTGGCGTGGATCGGTGTTGGCTTCCGGGGTTTGCGAGGCATGAAAACGTCCCACCGTGTCAAAGCGGTAGAAAAGGTCTCTGGCTTGGGTGTCGGATTTGACCACAAAGCGCAGCGGCTTTGGGTCTTGTTCATCATGCGTTGCCAACTCCCAGGCAAGGCTGTCGGCAAGGCCCGATTTTCCGGACCCCGGTTCACCGGTCAGCAGCAGCGGCATCCCCAAGGTAAGCGCCACATTGACGGCTGCCGCTAGATCGGGTGATGCGCGGTAGTCTTGCGGCGACCGCAGCGCCATCGGATCAACGACCGGCAGCCTATCGACCGCGTCGGGTTGGCGGGCACCCCGCCCCTTGTAGTGTGATAAAGACATAAACGCACTCCTCGCTAGCGCCTCTCCCCGATTATCTGCGGGCTCTGCGCAAAACGCCCCCGTCGATCAGGTATCCACGCACAGTTTTATACGGCCGTTCTTGTTCTTTCAACAACTCCCCCAGCTCGACGCGAAGTCGCTCTTTGTGATATCGACGTTCCTGCTCCGGCGTGAAACCGCTCAACCACTCTTCGATATCGACGCGGTTGAGCTCTCTTAAGGGATCCAGAGTGCAACACATGTCGGTTATCTTAGAGCCTGGGATTAACCCCGATATCAGCCGAAATATAGAACGCTTACCCCTCGTCTTCAGACATGCGAAAAAGAGTATCAATCGAACGCCTTCCTGAAAACGAGGCAGCGCATCGAGGGCAGCACAGGCGCCTTTGATCATCTCTGGGAGGTGCTTACGATCCTGCTCAGCATCTACGATAATATAAAGTACTGTCAGGCGGCGGCTGTTGATCCAGTCGAGCACCCGTTGTTGCGCCTCCTGCCGGGATTCCTGATCTCTGCCACCCGGCAATTTTTGCAGCAGGGCTTTCCAGATAGCATTCCTCCCCTGCCCACAGCGACGCAGTTCAGTTGCTAGACTTTCGGTTTCAGGGGCGAACCGGGCGAATTCGATATAGGTGTGATCGGCAAGCGCTAGCGGATAATCATCCGGCGTGGCCTTGAAATAGAAATAGGCCCGATCAGGCTGTCCAGATGAGGTAGGGTCAAAGTGATCTAACACTTTTCCCCGTTGCACATTGTGGTCGATCATTTGGACCACCCAGTCATCTTCGTAAGCATATTCACCTGCCTGATCCGTGCCGTTATCGGCAGAGTGTGTAACCCCACTCCCACACCTTTTGCCCGTAATGCCCCAGATTAGACGTTCCAGGGGATCTGGTTCATTCTGGCGAAAATCCACCCAGGTCAGACCTTCCAAAAATACGGGCAATTTAGGCAACTTATGTGTCCCTTTCAAAATTACTGGAATGACGGGACAATTACGCTTCACAAACTGACGTAAGTAGGCTTCTAATTCCAACTGTTGCCAGGGCCCGATCCCTAAAGGTCCAACAAATACCGCCGCAGCATCGATTTTTTCGATATTCTCTTCCAACAACCGCTGCCAGGGAAGGCCGGGGCGTAATTCCCACTCGTCAAGCCATGGGCGCAAGCCGTGATGCTTCAACTGAGCGCCGATGTTTTTTACTTCTGGTTTATCTTCAGAGTTATGGCAAAGGAAAACGTCGAAGTTCAATTGGGTTCCAGAAAATGTTTTGACTGTTATTGTCCTAATGTTTGTTGTTATTCCGGCCATAAACACCCGGTACAAGGTACCAAGCCTATATCTAACGTAGGAAATACTACCTCATATGATATTAATTAATTAGAGTATCAGGGAAAAAATGTGATTGGGACCGATAGTGGCGGGATAGCCGCTCCAGGAACACTCCTCAGGTTTCTCTACCATCCCCGCCCACAGAACCTAAACCAAGAGCCTATATTTTTGCGCTAAACGCTCGGTGCAAAACAAAGACCTGTCCCATCCCGCTTGACCCCTTTCCCGCTCATACGGGATCTATTCTGAGTTCGGCTATTTTTATTTTCCAAATGCCGTGTCCAGCATTTCCATCATTGCGGGACGGTTTCGGTAAATATTGCGGAATGAATGGAGTATCTGTTTGACTGCGGCATCTCCTCCTGAAATTTTCTGTACGGTTTTCAGATGGGTGATGACTTCCTTATAGACATTGCGCCCGGTGTTTGTGGCTATTTTTTGTATCTTCCCGGTATAGATTTGCAGGATCTCGCCAGGATAGAACTGCGCTACAGGGATTGCCCAGGTTTGCAGCAGGGTGACGCCATAACGTTCCTGTTTCAAAACATCGAGCAACTCTTGCCAGTCACACTCTTCGGCATAGATTCTGGCTTTTGCCGGGCTATTATTATTGGGAATTGTATTTAGTAGTTCTTTGTAAACCTGTGTCCATTCTGTTTTAGAATAGTGCTGTTTCAGTTTGTGATAATACGCCATGTCATGGTGTTTACCGAAAAATAATTCCTTGCATAGCTGTTTGCTCGCCGCCTTGTCCGTCGTTAGTTCTGCAATGTTTAACAAGGTCTTCAGCCAGTCATTTACCGTACCGAAATGTTTATTTTTCCGCGCAATTTCAAGTCCTTTTTCAGCCAGTTCTTTTGCCTGCGGGTAGTCCTTGTTGTTGATTGTTTCATCAACGCGCTGTTTTCGAAATTCGGGAATGTCCAGATGGGCATCAATCAGGCTGTCCGCTTCTTGCTGTTTTCCCCAGCGAACCAATAAGTGCATTTTCTCCCGTAGCATAGATGTTTGTTTCCAGGAACCCGGCTCTGCCTGCTGGATTTGCCTATCCAGTGAATTCAGAATTTCTGTTTTTTTGTCACTATCCTCATCCGACAGGGTTATCAGCAAGTTGTGCAAAGCATCGTCAATGCCATAATCCGAAAAATCAGGATTTTCATGGCAACGTTGCACCCTGTTAAACAGTGCGTCCTTCTCCTCGCTGGAGAAACTGTCATAATGATTTTCCAGCATGTCACAGGCAGAGTACATCAAACTGCCGGTATGCCCATCCGAATCATCCATGTTCTGTGCCAAATCAGGCATGGCCTCAATAATGGCCATCGCCGCTTCCAATGCTTCAACTGGAGAGGTTGCGGCAGCTTGGTCTGCTTGCTCCAGCACATCTTCAAGACTGTTTGCCAGGTCATATGCAGCAGCATATTCGACAAAGCCATGACGGTCGCCGGCATGGATAATAATTCGCTCGACCATTTTTCGATAACGTTGTCCCCCAGGTTCTCCTCCACCAAGCAGATGCGCGTAACGGATCATGATACTGTCATAAAAGCTGTCATGACTAAGGGCATTTTCAATCACAAATTCCTGTAATTCTTCATGGCTTACACCTCCCAGAATGGTTTCCAGTTTCTGTCTGCGAGTCATCGGCTTTTTCTTTGCTATGGCCTTCTTTCCCGTCATCTTTCCCGATTTCTGTTCACGCAGAGCGAACAATGCCGCAACTTCATGTTTGCATATCGGCCCCCAGTCATAAGGGCAATCACAACCCGTACTGCTGATTTCATTATCATTCTTTAGATGCAACCTAACTTGATAGTTGTCCGTCCCAAAGACATCGGCTTGCCAGATACCATGATCAATCTCCTCAATGTCATCCACACAACCGCTTAGATAATAATTCTCACCTCGTGACAGAATAGTGGAGTCAATGTGCCTTTCAAAATCTGAAAGTTTCATGCTTGTCGCCTGGCTTCGTGTGTGTATTTGTTATTGGACAGTGCCTGGCA
>JAAEPA010000812.1 GCA_024222475.1 Gammaproteobacteria bacterium
GAGAATCCCGACAAAAATCGGACGCGGCGGGACAGAGTGCTAGACAAGTGGGCTCCTATCCGCCAATATTATGGTGAGTAAGCATGTCTTCACCAAACAAACAGGAGCCCACCATGCAAAGCCTGCCTGATCTTGGAGCAAGAATCAAAGCACAGTTGATCGAGAAAATCGATGAAGTGGCTGACTACATCACAACAGCCGTCGACAAAGGAAGTTCAGCCCATGAAGTCGAGACGAATCTTTGGTTGAAAATGCTTGATTTTGGGCACCACATGATGGGGGCCTATCTCAACTCCATTGGTGATGGTGACGAGGGTGAGCGGGTGACGGTGGCGAAGGGTAAGTTGCTCAACCGGCTTGAGAAGCGTCACCTCAAGAGATACTTGACGGTGTTTGGTGAATACGAGATTCCCCGGGTTGTGTATGGGACCCGTGAGGGTCAAAAGATTCAGTATGTCCCCCTGGACGCCAGGGTGCGGTTTCCGGAGGCAAAATTCTCCTATCTGTTGCAGGATTGGGACCAATCGTTCGCAATGGATCTGCCATTCAACCAAGTCAACGCTATAGTGAGCAAGATACTGGGATTCAAGCAGTCGGTGAATAGCCTGGAGCGGACAGATCGCAAGCTGTCTGAATCGGTGAGTGGCTATTGGGAGCAGGTGGAGGCCCCGCCAGCGGATGAGCAAGGGGCTATCGTCGTGGTCTCAGCGGACGGTAAGGGTGTTGTCATGCGAAACAGTGAGCTGGAACAGGACCAGGAAACGGATGACGCCCACCCCGGGAACAAGAAGATGTCGCTGGTCGGGGCTGTTTATACGATTGATCCATATGTGCGTAGGACAGA
>JAAEPA010000813.1 GCA_024222475.1 Gammaproteobacteria bacterium
GGTCCCTCCCAGACAGCTCTCGTAGAACAATTAACCAAGCAGGCGCAAGACGTTACCACCGACACCGCCACTACCTTCTCTCAGACCCGCGAACAATACGGTGCCTGGTTCAGTAAAATCTTCCCTAAGGCTATGGCCGCCACCAACAAAGCTGACTAAACCCTTCCCCTCTTCCAAATGCGCCTTTCAAACGAGTGTGGTTGACGATCACCTTGTTTGATAAGGGGCATGGCTCTATTCCTCACCCTGCAATGGGGTGGGGTTTTCTAAGATGTACAAACCCACCTTTTAATCTCTAAAACTGTCTTAAGACCCCTTAACCAGTACAATTGAGGAAAGCCCGATGGGTATTCTTTTTCGGTAGCTTTTCTAAGCAAGGGATCGAAGTACCCTTAAAATGGTCTTAAAATAAACCGTTGCGAATGCTTCTTCGTGGCGAGCCCAGTTCTGTACAACAATTTTCCATTTAATAACATGATGCTGCACATACTCCTGCCCCTGATCATAGTATTCGGCACGCTTTCGGGCTGCGCGGTCAACCCGGTTACTGGAGAAAGCGAGCTATCGCTGGTTTCCGAATCGCAAGAAATCGAATTAGGTAAAAAAAACTACCTGCCCATGCGGCAGATGCAGGGGGGCGATTATGTGGTCGACAAAGCGCTTACTGAGTATATCGATAAAGTCGGCCAGCGGTTGGCAAAGGTAAGTGACCGGAAGTTGCCCTATGAGTTTGTGGTACTCAACAACTCGGTGCCCAACGCCTGGGCCCTGCCGGGGGGTAAGATTGCATTCAATCGAGGATTGCTGGTCGAATTAAACAGCGAGGCGGAACTCGCCGCGGTGATCGGCCACGAGATCGTACACGCCGCGGCTCGCCATGGGGCCAAGGGCATGGAACGCGGGATGTTGTTGCAGGGCGCCGTATTGGCCACGGCCATCGCCACCAGCAACAGCGACTATGCAGCGCTGGCCGCGGGCGGGGCTCAGGTCGGGGCACAGCTGGTCAATACCAAATACGGCCGAGATGCAGAACTAGAATCCGACCTCTACGGGATGGAGTACATGAAACGAGCAGGTTACGACCCAGCCGCCGCGATCAAGTTGCAGGAAACCTTTGTACGTCTTTCCGAGAGCCGCGACCAAGGCTGGATACAGGGGTTATTCGCCAGCCACCCTCCCTCTCAGGAGCGAGTAGACACCAACCGCAAAACCGCTCAGCGCCTCGGATCGGGGGGGGAACTCGGGGAGGCGCGTTTCAAGAAAAAGACCGCCCATGTACTAAAAACCAAGGCGGCCTACACCGCCTACGATAAGGGACGAAAGGCGCTCAAGGATGGCGATGCCGAAGCCGCTCTGCGTCTCGCTAAAAAGGCCATTAGCATCGAACCAAAGGAATCTCATTTTTACGCCTTGAAGGGCGATGTGCTACTTGAAAAAAACAATTACCAGGAAGCATTGAATCTGTATAACAAGGCATTAGAGATTAACTCCAGTTTTTTCCATTACTACGTGCAACGGGGGGTGGTCAAACAGAAACTGGGGAATGATCGAGGGGCCAAGAAAGACTTCGAAGCCAGCGCCAAATTGTTGCCCACCGACACGGCCATGAATGGGTTGGGCAAACTGGCCTTGGCGGCTAACGACCGGCAATCCGCCATCAGATACTTCGAAGCTGCGGCTGCCTCGAGTTCAGCCGATGGGCGGCAGGCACAGGCCAATCTCATCAAGCTGGATCTGTCCAAGCGCCCAGAGCGCTATTTAAAACTCAGAACGGGGCTCAATAAACAAGGATACGTGGTGGCGGAAGTATTTAACCCCACCCCCGTGGCCATCAGGGACGTGCGGGTGACCTTTCAGTATCGGGATAGCCAAGGTGGCATCAGCGATTTCACCGCCCCCATACCAGGCACCCTCAAGCCCGGCGCCCGGGTACGGCTTCCAACCCGGCTGGGACCGGTTAGCAATCCCTCGGCATTGAGAAACGTGAAAGCAAGTATCAGCGGGGCGAGGGTTGCTAATTAGATGGCCCAGAAAAGACATCGGCAAAGCAATTTGATAGGTCCCCCACGATTACGGTCGACTGAGCAAAACTTCTTGTGGAAATCAGGGTCAAGCAAGGGCGCGTGTAAATTATGAAATATCCGGGTGAAATATATGGCGTTGCAAGCGGGTCTTATGCCTTAGGAATGGCTCAACAACAACTCAGCCCTTTGGCATCTCAGATTCAGCCTGTCTTTGAACGATCTTCAATCGTAAAAGCTCGAAATAGAACCACTATTCCTGCGCTTTTACTCAATCAGATCGTCCAAATACAAACTAAATCTGAGCGTCAAATGACCAAGTTGTTGTTGAGCCATTCCTTAACCAAATATCAAAAGGAGCAGCTTAATGAAAAAAGTTTATCTATGGGTCGTTGTGGCCCTGGCCGGGTTAGGTGGATTGGTGCTTGCAACATCACTAATCTCAGATGAAACTAAGCCACTCGATACCGAAAGGCTTGCCGTGGCCGCCTTCGCTGGCGGTTGCTTCTGGTGTGTAGAGGCCGGTCTGGAAAAAGTGCCTGGAGTGGTCGAAGTTGTTTCAGGCTATGCGGGGGGGCATGTTAAGAACCCCACCTATAAGCAGGTTTCGGCTGGAGGCACGGGCCATATTGAAACCGTACAGGTCTATTACGACCCAAAGCAGGTATCTTATGAAGACCTATTAAAGTCCTTTTGGCGGCAAATCGACCCGACCGATGGCGGGGGTCAGTTTGTCGATCGCGGTGATCAGTACCGCCCACTCATATTTTATCGCGACGAAGGCCAGAAATCAGCCGCGCATAAGTCTAGTGAGGCATTAAATGCTTCCGGCAGATTCAAAAAACCGATAGCGACTGAGATCCTCCCCTTGGATATCTTCTACAAGGCCGAAGAATATCATCAAGATTATTATAAAAAGAATCCTCTACGTTACAAATATTATCGCTACAACTCAGGCCGTGATCAGTTTTTGGAACACGCCTGGGGACAGGAGTTACACATGGATAACAATGAACAGTCTCAATCATCAATGAAATATAAAAAACCATCTGATCAACAGCTCCGCGAACAATTAACAGACCTGCAATACAAGGTGACACAAAAAGAAGGCACCGAGCGGCCCTTCGACAACGAGTACTGGGATGAAAAACGTGATGGTATCTATGTGGATTTAGTGACCGGGGAACCGTTGTTTTCATCCAAAGACAAGTTTAAATCCGGGACCGGATGGCCCAGTTTCACCAAACCTTTAGAATCAGAACATATTGTAGAAAAGACAGATTTTAATCTATTTCTTTCTAGAACCGAGGTGCGAAGTCGCTATGGGGATTCTCATCTTGGTCATGTATTCAATGACGGCCCGCAGCCCACCGGCCAGCGATACTGCATTAATTCCGCATCCCTGAGATTCATCCCCAAGGAGCGATTAGAGGACGACGGATACGGAGAACTTTTAGCGATATTTGAATAGGCTATGTTCGCTTGTTTCATATCTAGGAGTCTGTCGGACTTAGGTGATCGTAGCGAGGGAAAGACGGTTTGAGACGGATTTTTCGATCGTTTGAGGCGAATAGCCGTAGCGTGTATCGAAAAGGATCGGGAAATCTGTCCAAATCCGGCTTTTCCGCAGTAGATCGTCCTAAGTCCGACAGACTCCTAGATGGCGCGATAGCGCTCAAGGTACCCACCGGCCTTAATAGCCACAGAATCGATTTTGGGGAACTCCTGAATTCCAGTCATCAAAGGCAATCGCAATGCACGCAACGTTGATTTCGGGTGCTGTGCCCACCAAGTACTGGCACAAGCTCGAGGATGGTCGCATCCAGTGTGATGTCTGCCCCCGTTACTGCAAACTGCACGAGGGGCAAAGGGGGTTGTGTTTCATAAGGGCCAATCAGAACGAGCGGATTGAGTTGACTACCTATGGCCGGTCCAGCGGCTACTGTATCGATCCCATGGAGAAGAAACCCCTGAATCATTTTCTGCCGGGCATCCCAATTCTGTCATTCGGTACCGCGGGTTGTAATCTCGCCTGTAAATTCTGCCAGAACTGGGATATGAGCAAATCGCGTGAGATGGATACACTGGCAGATAGTGCTTCGCCACAAC
>JAAEPA010000814.1 GCA_024222475.1 Gammaproteobacteria bacterium
GGCTGGGGCTCGACGACTCACCCCTGCGTATCCTTACCGAAACCTGCGTAGAGACGATTCTTGCTACGCTCGATAAGGAAAGACCTCAACTGCTGGTCATCGACTCCATCCAAACCCTGTTCACACAACATTTGCAATCCGCCCCCGGCTCCGTTGCCCAAGTCAGGGAAAGTGCCGCCGTTCTGGTTCGGTATGCCAAACAGTCCGGCACGGCGGTATTTCTAGTCGGTCATGTCACCAAAGAGGGTGCGCTGGCCGGTCCCCGAGTGCTCGAGCATATGGTCGATACCGTACTGTATTTCGAGGGCGATCCCAGCGGTCGCTACCGCATGCTGCGGGCGGTGAAAAATCGTTTCGGTGCGGTGAATGAACTCGGGGTGTTCGCCATGACCGAACAAGGGCTGAAGGGTATCAGTAATCCATCGGCGATTTTTCTGTCTCGCCACGAATCGCCCGTTCCCGGAAGCACCATCATGGTGACCCGCGAAGGCACCCGACCCCTGATTGTCGAGGTACAGGCGTTGGTTGACGAAAGCCCACTGGGTAATCCCCGCCGGGTGGCCTTGGGCCTCGATCAAGGTAGGATGGCGATGCTGTTAGCGGTGATGCACCGCCATGGCGGCATTGCAATGTTCAATCAGGATGTCTTTATCAATGTCGTCGGCGGCGTCAAGATCACGGAAACCGCAGCAGATCTCCCGGTGATGCTCGCCGCACTATCCAGCTTTCGCAATAAACCCCTGCCCGAGGATCTAGTGGTCTTTGGAGAGGTGGGTCTCGCCGGAGAGATCCGGCCCGTACTCAATGGTCAGGAGCGACTTAAAGAGGCCGTAAAACACGGTTTTAAAAAGGCCATTGTTCCGAAGGCCAATGCCCCGAAAAAACGGCAGTCCGACATGGATATCCTGGCCGCCCAAAGACTCAGCGAGGTGATCGATTGGTTGGCGTAGATTTGGGGACAAGGGTATCACAGATTATTTTCATTAGCCGTCCACTCTCCCCCTACCCAGCAATTCTAAATGTAAAACTACTTTATATTCATGCAGTTAGAAGCCACTAATTGACTTGACAGGCAGCCTGGAAAGTGCTTCTCTGGCTACTCTATGTAGAATGGCAGCATTAGGTGTATTAAAACAATGAGTTACATTATGTCCCTCAGACGAATCATATTCTATTGAAGCCGCCAGCTTGATAATGTTGCATTTAATGCGTTGTTTAATAAGGCTTTTCACATTTAGAATTGCTGTTTGTTGTCTATTTCTGA
>JAAEPA010000815.1 GCA_024222475.1 Gammaproteobacteria bacterium
GATTTAACGGCAGAGGTAGTATGCATCGTACCAAACACGAGGTGACCGGTTTCCGCAGCCATCATCGCCATGGTAATTGTTTCCGGATCGCGCATTTCTCCTACTAGGATGATGTCAGGATCTTCTCTAAGCGCGGACTTTAAACCATCGGAAAAACTGTGTACATGCGTACCCACCTCCCGCTGAATAAGCTGAGACTTTTTACTGGGATGGATAAACTCAATGGGATCTTCCAGGGTCACAATGTTTTGACGTTTATTCCGATTGAGATAATCGACCAGTGCCGCCAGAGTTGTTGACTTCCCCGTACCGGTAGACCCCGTGACCAATACCATACCTTGCTTGAAGTCTGCCAAGCTGCGAATGACCGGGGGTAAGGCAAGTTGTTCAAAACTTGGGATTTCGGACGGAATATGCCTTAGGGTCACTCCAATGCCAGTCGATTTTCGAAACAGATTTACCCGGTAGCGACCACCCCCTTGGCTCGACATGTAAGAAAAATCCAGATCCTCTCCACTTCGAAAACGCTCTTTCTGCGACTCCGTCAATATTTCAAAGACGTAGCCCTCCAATTCGGCCTCACCCAATGCACGAAATTTTATAGGGAAAAGTTCACCCTGCATGCGCAGCATGGGCGGTACGTTGACGGCGAGATGCACATCGGAGCATCCCTGTTCGGTCCCCAGTTTCAAAAAGGCATCTATGCGTGGCATTTCGTTACTTTATTTTTAACTGACAAATGCATCGAGCCGTTCACGTAACGCGTTCATGGATTGGAATCGTTTTTCAGGTTCGGTCGCCATGGTTTTAAGAATCACCGCGTTCATGACGTGAGGTAGTTGGGGATTTAACTCTCGTGGAGGTCTGGTCTGCCCCTGAACATGCTGATACATGACCGACATACTGTCACCGCCATGATAAGGAGGCTGTCCGCACATCATTTCATACATGATGACACCCAGACTATAGATATCAGTGCGTGCATCCACATCACGACCTAGGACCTGTTCCGGCGCCATATAGGTCGGCGTACCTACCAGCAGTCCCGTCCGGGTAAGCTGTGTATCCATATGTCGTGTCGCTGCGGCCACGCCGAAATCGACGATCTTTACGACCTTGCGTTGATTGATCAGAATATTGCCGGGCTTCAAATCTCGGTGCACCACATTGGCCTCATGGGCACAGGCCATTCCAGCACATATCTCTCGAATGACATGGATCGCCGGCTTCAACTCCATCGGGCCTCCTGATACCAGCTGCATACCCAGGGTGTGGCCTGGGAAATATTCCATGGAGATCGCCGCTGACTCACCGAAGCTGATCATGTCATAGATACGAATGACATTCGGATGAGTGATCTTTCTGGCAAATCTCAACTCATAGATAAACCGTTTGATGATATTTTCGTCGGATGCAACATGGGCATTAAGAAATTTCAATATGACCTGTTCATTGATCATCAGGTCCTCCATCAGGAGCACTGTTCCAAAGGCCCCCTTCCCCACCTGCTTTATAAACCGATAACGGCTAGCCAGCACGTCATCGGGCTTTAACAGGGATGGATCCACCGTCTCCGATGTCAATGCGGCCACCCCCCGAGGGGCTGTATCGGGCATAGCGGTGGTGTTCAGGGGTTTGGGTTGAAGCGATTGGAATTCAGCACCGGTTTGCATGACCGGGAGATCCGTTTTTGTAGGATACTGAGCACCTATTTTCACCAATGCATCGGCAGCGATCTGCCTGACTTCATCGTTGTCAAACTCGACCATCTGCCTGATCGCTGCCTTCACCGATATCGCATTGGGCTCGTTAGTGAGTCTACCCAAGGCCTGTAAGGCCTCTTTCTTTACACCTTCCGAACCGGCTTCCAACAGCTGTAGTATCGGTTCTATCGCAGAACTCGAATTGAGTGCCGCCAACGCCCTGATAACGACTATCATCATTTCGCTGTTTGATTCTTCCTTACCCATGAGCGCGATCAGCACCGGAACAGCCTTCTTGTTTCCCAATGCCGCCAGCCCATCAATCGCCCTTTCCCTGACCCACCAATCCGAGTCCTCCAAAGCGACTATGAGAGTATCGTAGGTGCCCTGATCCTGGGTGGCATTGATGATTTCGATCGCCGCCCGCCGCACGAATTCATCGTCATCCTTGATCAGCTCGATAACGGATTCCACGACCTTGCTACCGCCGATGTTGCCAAGCGCATCAGCGGCCCGACTCCTCACCCACCAATCGCTATCCTTGATCGCCAGCAGCAGGTCCTTGATTGCATTGACATCACCGATTTCATTGAGCACTTCCACTGCAGCACGACGAGCATATTCCGATTCATCCTGCAGGGGATCGAGCAAATAGTTAACCGTTCGAGGATGTTTCAGCTTGATAAGTGCATCGATAGCCTTGCTCTGAACATTGAAATCCGGGTCCTTGATGAGCATGCACAGTTGTTTTACATCCATGCCCGCATCCATCTGCGACAAGCCTTCGAGTGCGGCCAGACGCACGGCCTTATTGCTATCCTCCAACAGTCTATGGAGCGTATTCTGAACGGGTTTCGTGTTGAACCTGGAAAGTGTCTTGGTGATTTCCGTCTTCATTACCGGATCCTTGGTATCGATCCGGTTGATCAGTTCAGGCACCAGAGATTCATCCGCCAGATCGTTGATGATCCGGTAGAGCATTACCAGATCATTATGCTGGAGCTGGTAGCTGTGACGCAGCAACTTGTTGGCGTCCAGCCCCTGATGGTGCGCCGACAGCAGTTGTAAGATCGCAGGTTTGGAGACACTGGGTTTGCCAAACAGATCTAACAGACGATTGGGGTCTAAGTTTTTTGTATTCTGCACTACTTTGACTACGCCGGAAACTACCCTAGGATCATGATCGGAAAGACCCTCGAAAAAATATTCCAACGTTTTTGAATTCAGTAATATGCTCAGCAGGCGAATGATGAAATCGCTTTCTTCCCGGCGTGTTGTGCCAAGCAGAGCGATAATTTTAGGAATGGCGGTTCGAGCCAGCGCCCGGAGCTTTTGAACAGTTTGTTCACAAGCAGGGGTATCTAATTGCCCACAGACCATCACTTGAGATATCAAGCGCTCCGCCCTTATTCCGTCTAAGAAGTCCATAGCGAAATGACTGCTACCAATTAATCCACTAAAGGCCGATACATATTTAAGGCAATATTCATAACAGGATGGGGATTGGCAGTAACCAACGACGGGGTCGAGTGCACTGAAACGCCGTTAGGAACCTATGAATAGAACTATTTGCATCCTTTTAGGGAGCAATTTGTACACCGAAGAGCCGGTCTCTCTCATGCTCCATTTCAAACCTATGCAACCATCAGGGAGAGTTTCCGAACGGCTGAAAACCGATATCAGCAACAGTGTTTTATAACGTAACTACCTAAGGCCAACAAGGGTATTCACCCCACCAAAGACAGGACTTTGTCGGGCAGCAACAGGAAGTGGCCGCGAACGCAGCCCTTTAAGAACTCCGGGAAGAAGTTGGGGTCACTCCATAGAGCGGAAAATATTGCACGCTAAGCATTGATGACCTTTATTTGGGATCTGCTCGGGATACGTGTAAATTATTATCACTTCATTGCGCCACCGTGCTGTGGCGGACCCGTTTAACAATGCCACCGACCACACTGCGCCCGACCTTGGCATCGATTTTCTGATGGATCTCGCGCACACTTAACTCCGTCCTCTTCGCCAATTCCTCAACTCGTGCTACGACTGCGGCTGGAGTTTTCGGCCGCCCCAGTCGCTTCCCACGCGCCTTCGCCGCTTTCATGCCAGCCGTGACCCGCTCGCTGATCAAGGACGATTCCAGTTCGGCCATGGCACCGATGAGCGTGAACATGGCCTTGCCCATGGGCGAAGTGGTATCGATCTGGTCCTGAATGCTGATAATGCGAATCCCCAGGTGATCGAACTCCTCAAGTGCTGCCAGCAAATGTTTTGTTAAACGGGCGAAGCGATCGAATTTCCATACCAGGACGCAATCGAACGCATAACGACGTGCTGACCGCATCAGCGCATCGAGCTGTGGCCGTCCTTGCCTGCGCCCGGACACCGCCTCAAAATGCCGAGGCGATGCTTATGTTACGCGCTTACTATAAAGCGGGAAGGTGGAATCTTTTGAAAAATATGGCTAATTCACCTCTCTCAGTTATGGCTGATTGACCGGGAAAATGGGAATGCGCCCCACGAAAGCACGTTCACCGTGCTGTGCACACTGAGGCTTGCTCCCTTGGTCTTTATCCGCCCTGGTGAGCTGCGCCACGCACAATGGGCAGACATTGACCTAGATGGAGCGCAATGGCGCTACACGGTCACCAAGACGGGCAACCAACATATTGTTCCTTTGGCCACTCAAGCCGTGGAAATCCTGCGGGAACTGTACCCACTCACTGGCCAAGAGCGCTACGTTTTCCCTGGTGCACGCAATACAGCACGACCGATGAGCGACAACGCCATCCTGGCCGCCATGCGTCGCATGGGGATCAGCAAGCAAGAGATGACCAGCCATGGATTCCGAGCCATGGCTAGAACCATCCTCGATGAAGTGCTTGGCGTTCGCCCTGACTATATTGAGCATCAACTGGCCCATGCGGTGCGAGATCCCCTTGGTCGGGCTTATAACCGTACCGCTCACCTGCCCGAGCGAAGGGTGATGATGCAGGCATGGGCGAACTACCTCGATAACTTGAAACCGAGCGCACAGGTCTTGGCCATCGGGGGCCTCATGGGTAAACGGGCTGACCCAGCCGATATTCTCTCGGAGGACATCACGTTTTCTCAGGCTACGCGATGTACCTTACAGTATTTCTCGTAACAAACACTTGCTGGTCACGAAGTTCCCAGGTTTATACAACGGCGTACCGCCCAGGAGATCAAGAGGATACTAGATAATGCTGAGGCCTGGAAGGCACTGAGCGATAGGGACCCAGGACGGCCAACAAATCAGGAACGGGATTCAATTATCTTTATTGAAGTGCTTGGCCTTGTGGAAGATCCTAAGCAAATGAGTCCAACAGATAGTAGAAAACACAGGGTTAGCGTCTCCGACACTGTCGCCGATAAATATGGTCTCAGTGCTGATAGAGACTGCCCGGTATTTCATCAAAATTACATGACAAATCAATTAGATAATAATCTTTGCATTTTTGGCATTACTCTTGCAAATACAAGGTGAAAAAAATCGCGGAATGCGAAACAGTTTCCAACCTGATAAGGCTGAAACAGCTCAATAAAAAACTAGAGATAACTGTACTTTTTCAAAAATCAGCCACAAGGGAGAAGCATATGAGCATAATGAAAAACATACTGATCATACCCATTTTAATCATAGGTCTTTGTTCAGCCTGGGCGACAAGTCACTCAGCAACCGAAAATGTAAAGAAAAAAATCCTATATATCGATTCATACCATGAGGGCTATCCATGGAGCGCGGGCATTCAAGAGGGTGTCGAAAAAATCCTGACAACCAGAAAAATTAAAGTCAAAACCGAACTCAAAATATTCAGGATGGATACAAAGCGCAATACGTCTGAAGAATTTAAAAAGGCTGCGGCCTTAAAGGCCGAGGCGATAATTCAAGTGTGGCAGCCTGATGTCGTTATCGCCTCTGATGACAACGCCTCAAAATATGTAATTCTTCCTTATTTCAAGAATAATCCCCTGCCTTTTGTTTTTTGCGGTGTTAACTGGGATGCCTCGATCTATGGATTCCCCTTCAACAATGTTACCGGAATGGTTGAAGTATCTCTGGTCTCACAACTAATCGAAACGATGCAGCCTTATGCCGGCGGACAGCGTGTGGGGCTTTTGGGCGCCGACAATTTCTCGAACCGTAAAGAAGCCCTGAACTATAAAAATATATTAAACATGAATCTTAAACGGGAGGTATTTGTCAACAATTTTAAAGAACTGAGAACGGCATTCAAGAAACTTCAAAAGGAAGTTGACATGCTGATTCTAGCGCCTCCGTCATTTATCAAAACAGAAAAGGAAAGAAAAGAAGCCAGAGCATTTTTTGAGCGGAACACTACTATTCCAACCGGCAGTGTTGAGGATTGGATTACCCCCTATACGCTTGTCGGGTACACAAAAATAGCCAGTGAGCAGGGTGAATGGGCAACACAGACGGCACTTAAGATACTTGGCGGAGAATCTCCGGCGGACATTCCTATAGTCAGAAATAAAGCAGCTCAGGTTTTTCTTAATATGCGGATCGCAAAGCAGATGAACATCAAATTTCCGATGGACATGATTAACCGAGCGAATTTTGTCGAGTGAAGTTTATGTTAAAAACGAGCATCAATACCAAATTGTTGGGTCTGATCATATCGGCCTTCTTTCTGACCGCCTTCAGCGTAACGATACTGACAAGTCATCAGCAGAAAAAAATACTCGATGCCAACCAATCTCTTTTATTCACTGAAAAACTCAATGACATCCACGGATATCTCGACAGAGGCTATCAGAGACTGCAGGCCACCCAGATGGCAGAAGCCTATGAAGAAGACTTCAAGCAAAACATTCTTAGTGAATTCCGCAAAGCCCATTATGATCAAAAAGATCAGGAAGTGTATCCGTTTATCGTTGACCGCAAAGGGAATATCATTGCTCATCCTAAGCTCGATCATAGAGACGAAACAATACTGAACGCAGATTTTATTCAGAAGGCTATTCATCTCAAAGAAGGTGATTTCTATTCTAATTTTGGCGGAAAAGATAACTGGTACATCACTATGTACAGTGAAAGCTGGGATTGGATAATTCTATATGTGGTGCCCACAAAAGTTAAATATGAAAGCAGCACAAAACTTCGATATACGCTTATCGGCTTTATGTCAATCGTTACGGTTGTGGTTGTGATACTGGTTGTAATATTTATTGCCAAGTTTACCCGCCCAATTTCCAAATTGACAGCTGTAGCCCGTGAAATACAGGGCGGTGCTTTCGACAAACAAGCTGAAGTCATCAGCAATGATGAGGTCGGTGACCTGTCCATCGCCTTTAATGATATGACCGATCAATTAAGAAAGACTTTAAAAGGGCTCGAGGAAGAGGTAGCAGTTCGTAAAAAAGCAGAGGCGGATTTAAATCAACACCGCAATAATCTGGAAGAAATTGTTTCTCAAAGAACCTTAGAAATAGAGCAAGTCAACAAGGAGCTTCTTGAAAGTGAGGTGAAGTTCCGTGAGCTGTTTAACCGGATGGGAAGCGGAGTTTCCATTTTCGATGTCAAGGGTAACGGAGAGGACTTTATATTTCAGGATTTTAATCGCGCCGCAGAACGAATTGAAGCAATAAAAAAAGAAACACTCATTGGTAAAAGTCTTTGCGAAGTATTTCCGGGAATCAAGGCGATGGGGCTTTTAGAAGCGATCCAGCAGGTTTGGAAAACCGGCCAGCCGGAACATCATCCCCCCAGTTTATACAAGGACGACAGGATCCAGGGCTGGCGTGATAACTATGTCTTTAAACTGCCATCAGGCGAAGTCGTTTCGGTTTACGATGATGTTACCATACAAAAGCAAGCTGAACAGAGCTTGAAAAAGGCCAAAATTACTGCCGAAGATGCCAACCGTGCCAAAAGTAACTTTCTGGCCAACATGAGCCATGAGATTCGAACCCCGATGAATGGGGTTATGGGGATGACCACTCTGCTGCTAGGAACCGAGCTGAATAAAGAGCAGCAGGATTTTGCTCAAACCATACAGAACAGTGCCGAATCTCTGATGACCATCATCAATGATATCTTGGATTATTCAAAGGTCGAAGCCGGCAAAATGGATTTTGAAATCATTGACTTCGATCTTAGAACGATATTGGAAGAAGTCGGCGATCTGTTAGCTATTAAAGCGCAAGAGCAAGGTTTGGAGTTTGTCTGCATGATCGATCCTGAGGTTTCTTCGCTACTATGCGGCGATCCTGGGCGGTTGCGCCAGATTCTCATTAATTTAGCGGGCAATGCGATTAAATTTACAGAAGAGGGTGAAGTCGTTATCCGGGTGACGCTTGAGAAGGAAGAAAACTCACAGGTGTATCTGCGTTTTTCGGTAACCGATACGGGTATCGGCATCCCTGCGGATCTCAAAGATCGCTTGTTTCAATCCTTTTCCCAGTTGGATGCGTCTACCACTCGCAAGTATGGCGGAACCGGTCTGGGGCTTGCAATCTCCAAGCGGTTAATTCAACTTATGGGAGGAGAAATAGGCGTTGTAAGCCCAGCCGAATATAGTAACTATGATCAGGGAAATGCAAAGTCTAAAAACAGTAGTCAATCCAACACCGGTGCGGGCTCCACATTTTGGTTCACCTCAGTTTTTAATAAGCAGCTCAAAGAAAAAAATGGAAAGGTCATGGTACCTCTGAGTATAAAGGGCAAACGCATTTTAATCGTGGATGACAACGCCACCAATCGTTATGTACTCAGGGAATATCTAAAACGTTGGGGATGTCAATTTGATGAAGCAATTGGTGGTGCCGAAGCGTTAGAAAAATTGCACGCGGCGCCGGCCGACGACCCTTTTGAAATTGCGGTGCTCGATATGCTAATGCCGGAGATGGATGGAGAAGCTCTGGGTCGGCATATTAAAAACGATCCCCGTCTGAAAAGTACCAAACTGGTTATGTTAACCTCTGTTTGTCAGCGCGGTGATGCTGCGCGATTCAATCACGACGGTTTTGAGGCATATCTTACCAAACCGGTCAAGATTTCCCATCTTTATGATTGTCTGGTAGCTGTGGCCGGCCAAAAACATGATGTCAAAGGAGTTGAAAAAAAACAGCTGGTCACCCGTCATTCGCTAGCCGAGGACCGTAAACACGGGATAAGGATCCTATTGGCCGAAGACGATATAACCAATCAGAAAATTGCGCTGCTTATGCTCAAAAAGTTTGGTTACTGGGCTGATGCGGTTGCCAACGGCAAGGAGGCTGTCAACGCTTTAAAAAGCGTACCTTACGATCTGGTGCTAATGGACGTTCAGATGCCGGAGATGGATGGTCTTGAAGCCACGAAAGCAATTCGGAAGTTGGCCGTTAACGACTCAACGACTCAACGACTCAACCAGTTACCTATCATCGCCTTGACGGCCAATGCCATGAAGGACGATCGTGAGCGATGTATAGAGGCTGGCATGGATGATTATATTACCAAACCGACAGATCCCCAGGAGCTGTTGAATAAGGTGCAGTTGTGGACTAAAAACAGCAACAAAGATGATTCAGCAGGAGCAGACATGGCCGAGGAGGAAGAAATGCCGGTGGGAAAAACCAAGGAAAGTGCTCCAATTGACTTTGATAAGACCTTGAAGCGCGCTATGGGTGTTAAATAAATTTTAGAAGAAATTTTGCGGAAGTTTATTGGTGAACTGCCCCAGCAACTGAAAGTGCTTGAATCGGCAGTGACCGCCACAGACGCATCAGCCAAGCAGGCGCATGCGCTCAACGGTGCCTCGGCTAACCTGAGTGCCGATGGGCTATCGCTGGTGGCATTTGAATTGGAGAAAATTGGAAAAACCAATGACTTTGAGCAGGCGTCCAGTCGATAGACCTCGCCATCAAAGTCGCTGTCCAGGGGGCTCCGCTCTCGGCCACCAAGCTCAGATTGGGAAAGATAGAGGATCCGGGAATTATCGTACGCTAAGCCCCAGGAAAGGGCCTTAGGTCGCGGAATTGACCGGGCTTGATCTTACGATTCTGCTGCCAGACGTAATCGCCGGTCAGATTGATATGCTCCTAACCCAACGGTGAAAGGTATTGCAGCAGTTCATCGCTTGCAGCAGACCCCATTGCAGCGACAGCACGTTCGAGGTAGACCGTATTCCACAGTACGATCGCCGCAGTCACGAGATTCAAACCACTTGCACGATACCGTTGTTGTTCGAAGCTGCGATCGCGAATCTCTCCCAATCAGTTGAAAAAGACCGCTCTTGCCAGCGCATTCCGAGCCTCGCTCTTGTTCAGACCTGCTTGCACACGGCGTCGTAATTCGACACTTTGCAACCACTCAAGGATGAACATCGTTCGTTCGATGCGCCCGAGCTCACGCAGCGCGACAGCTAACCCGTTCTGACGCGGATAGCTGCTGAGTTTACGTACCATCAATGAGGCAGTGACCGAGCCCTGCTTAATCGACGTGGCCAAGCGCAGGATGTCATCCCAATGAGCAAGGATGTGCTTGATGTTGATCGTGCCACCAATCATTGCTCGTAGCTCCGAATAGTCATTCCGCGAACCAGGAACATACAAGCGAGTATCCTTCAGATCACGAATTCTTGGTGCGAATCGAAAGCCAAGCAGATGCATCAATGCGAAAATATGATCGGTGAATCCGGCAGTGTCTGTGTAGTGTTCTTCGATGCGCAGATCCGACTCGTGATACAGCAGCCCATCCAGCACGTAGGTGGAATCGCGGATACCGACGTTGATGACCTTAGTGCTGAATGGTGCGTACTGATCCGAGATGTGCGTATAGAACAACCGTCCAGGCTCGCTGCCGTATTTCGGATTGATGTGCCCGGTGTTCTCGCCTCTGCCACCGGCGCGAAATCGTTGTCCATCGGACGATGAAGTTGTACCGTCGCCCCAGTGACCGGCAAACGGGTTGGCCAGTTGCATGTTCACCAACTCGGCCAATGCGCTTGTGTAGGTCTCGTCTCGGATGTGCCAGGCCTGTAGCCAGGACAGTTTTGCGTACGTCGTGCCGGGAGAGGATTCCGCCATCTTGGTCAGCCCAAGATTGATGCCGTCCGCCAGGATCGTGGACAGCAGCAACGTTCGCTCCTTCGTGGGTTCTCCCGACCTGAGATTCACGAAATGACGGGTAAACCCCGTCCAGTCATATCAGTTGTGTGAAAACGCGAATCCCAAACTTTGATCCCTGTAAAAGCAACTAGATGGTACTCAGTTGCTCTCTGGCAGCTCCTTTCGCCATTCGCATAAATGGTAGAGAACACAGAAATAGCGATCTTACAGCGGTGGTCGCTCGCATGAGATACAAAATAGCCAAAATAACGAGGAATGATGCAGTTCGAATCAACTCGTCTTGTATCCTACGCGAGAGACCACCGCTATAAAGGCATAAATCGCCTCAGAAGAGCGCTGAAAACGGAAACGACAGTGGCCCTCAACATCTTGATAAATTCGGGCATACCAAGAATACTGGTCATTCGCCGCAGATTGTAAACGAGCACGTTCAAGCTCATCTCTGTACGTACGTTTTTCAACTGTTTCATCAGAAAATGTCGAGACCCCGTCCATAATTTGATCGTTCCAAACGGATGTTCGACAGTACTCGCTCTTGTCGTCATTGCCTCAGGCATCTGGGTCAGATGATCTTGCATTTCCCCAAGAACATTCTCGTGCTCCCAGCGTCGATGTCAGTTAACCACAGATATGCGCTGAGGTTACTACTTTTTGCACATATCCTAAACAGACTTCCATATCCTACTTTCGTTCGAAGGATTTATATTCCATTGACTGTATATGCGGATTTCATTATATTTCATTTGATGAATATAAATCCGACCAACTTATTCGCCGCACTCACCCACTCGATCCGCCAACGCTGCTTGCTGCTCTTACTGAGGGAAAATGAGCTCTGTGTCTGCGAACTCACCCATGCTATTAAAGCGGCGCAACCCAATATATCACGACATCTGGCGCACTTAAGAGAGGCTGGGCTGGTCGTCGATCGCCGCGAAGGACTTTGGATCCACTATCGTATCAACCCGAAACTACCCGATTGGGTCATAGGCGTGTTGCGCGACACGTTCGAAGGCGTTGCGAGCAAAGAACCCTTCGCAAGTGATGCTACTGCGCTTGCGGCAATGCCGAATCGGCAGTGTATTCCGAGCCAACCTAACGAGGCATTTGTATGAGTTCGCAATGCGAAATCACGGCGAAACGCGCGAGTTCCACTAAGCTGGGGGGGTTCGAGCGTTACCTTACTGCGTGGGTATTTCTCTGTATCGTCGCCGGTATCGCACTCGGTCACTGGTTCCCTATGCCCTTCCAATTCCTCGGTCGCCTGGAGGTTGCTCAGGTCAATCTACCGGTGGCTATTCTGATCTGGATGATGATCGTACCCATGCTACTGAAAATCGACTTCGGGGCACTTCATCACGTCAAGGAACACTGGAAGGGCGTCGGCGTCACCCTGTTCGTCAACTGGGCAGTGAAGCCCTTCTCGATGGCGTTGCTGGGCTGGATCTTCATCCGTAGCATGTTCGCCGACTGGCTGCCGCCGGAGCAGATCGACAGCTACATCGCGGGGCTTATTCTGCTAGCCGCCGCCCCCTGCACCGCCATGGTGTTCGTCTGGAGCAACCTCTCTAACGGCGAGCCCCACTTCACTCTGACTCAGGTCGCTCTCAACGATACCATCATGATATTCGCCTTTGCGCCCATCGTGGGGCTGTTACTGGGCCTGTCTGCGATCACGGTACCTTGGGATACCTTGTTTCTCTCTGTGGTGCTCTACATCGTTATTCCCGTATCAGTAGCGCAGCTCTGGCGACGTTGGCTGTTGCGCAGCGGCGGCGAAGCGACCTTGCAGCGCACGTTGCAGCGCCTCAGCCCGATTTCGCTACTGGCGCTGCTAACCACCCTCGTGCTGCTGTTTGGCTTCCAGGGAGAGCAGATCCTGACCCAGCCACTGGTCATCGTATTGCTGGCGGTACCCATCCTGATCCAGGTCTACTTCAACTCCGGGCTGGCGTATCTGCTGAACCGCAAACTCGGCGTGGCGCACTGCGTTGCCGGACCGTCCGCTCTGATCGGGGCAAGTAATTTTTTTGAATTGGCAGTGGCCACCGCCATCGTGATTTTCGGTTTCGATTCCGGCGCGGCACTCGCCACCGTGGTCGGTGTGCTGATCGAGGTGCCGGTCATGTTGTCGGTGGTCAACATTGTCAACCGCTCACGCGGCTGGTATGAGGCCGGCATTCCTATTTCCATTCGAGAGACACAATAATGAGCATCCGCATAGGTATAAACGGCTTTGGGCGCATGGGCAAGTTGGGTCTGCGCGCCGGTTGGGGCTTCAAGGAATTGGAGATCGTCCATATCAACGAGATCAAGGGCGATGCCATCTGCCACGCCCACTTGCTGGAATTCGACTCAGTACATGGGCGCTGGTGTCACGACATCAGCGCCGAAGATGATGCCATTCTCGTCGACGGTAACCGCATTGGTTTCAGCATGACCACACTCCCCGAGGAGATAGACTGGGGCAGCATTGGCGTGGATTTGATCATCGAGTGCTCCGGCAAGTTTAAGACGGGGCAAGCCTTGCAGCCCTATTTCGACCAGGGGGTAAAAAAAGTTTTGGTCTCCGCTCCGGTACCCGCGCCCGCCCTCAATGTGGTCTACGGGATCAATGACGATCTCTACGACCCACAGAAGCACCGTATCGTGACCGCTGCCTCCTGTACGACCAATTGCCTGGCCCCGGTGGTAAAGGTGATGCACGAGGGGCTCGGCATCGTACACGGCTCCATGACCACCATCCACGACATTACCAATACCCAGACCATTATCGACAAAGGCCACAAGGATCTACGCCGCACGCGCGCCTGTGGCGAATCCCTGATCCCCACCACGACAGGCTCGGCGAAAGCCATCACCACGATCTTTCCAGAGCTCACCGGCAAACTGAACGGGCTCGCCGTGCGGGTGCCGTTGCTGAACGCATCTCTCACCGACTTTGTGTTCGAAGCGGCGCGGGAAACCAGCGTGGAAGAGGTCAACACCCTGTTCAAGGCCGCTGCCGACGGCCCGCTAGCGGGCATCCTGGGCTATGAAGAGCGCCCGTTGGTCTCTGTCGACTATAAGGACGACCCCCGCTCCTCCATCGTCGACGCGCTCTCCACCATGGTGGTCGATGGCACCCAAGTCAAGGTACTGGCCTGGTACGACAACGAGTGGGGCTATGTGAATCGCATGATGGAGCTGGCCCGCAAGATGGCGCTTACCCTATAACATCATGGGACACCTATCTACGCAATTATCTGACGGTCACCGGTGGCTACTGGGCCTTCACCGTCACCGATGGTGCCATTCGCATGTTGGTGGTGCTGTATTTCCACACCCTGGGCTACTCACCCTTCCAAGTGGCCATGTTGTTTCTGTTCTACGAGTTCTTCGGTGTGGTCACCAACCTAGTGGGAGGCTGGCTGGCGGCGCGGCTGGGGCTCAACGTTACTATGCACTTGGGCATGGCGATGCAGGTGGTGGCACTCAGCATCCTCACGGTGCCCGACGCCTGGCTCACGGTGCCTTATGTCATGGCCGCTCAGGCGCTGTCGGGGATCGCCAAAGACCTCAATAAGATGTCCGCCAAGGCAAGCGTCAAGACCGTCACCAAAGGCGGTGGCGAGCCCCAGCTGTTCAAGTGGGTGGTGGTACTCACAGGATCCAAGAATGCGCTCAAGGGCGTTGGGTTCTTTGTTGGCGGTGCGTTGCTGGAATGGGTTGGATTTCGCGGCGCCTTAGTCGTGTTGGCCAGCATGTTGGCGGTGGTGCTGGTGGTGACCTGGGTGCTCCTGCCGTCAGAACTGGGAAAGATGAAATCCAAACCCAAGTTCACCCAGGTATTCTCCAACAAGCCCGCCATCAATTGGCTCTCCGCAGCACGCTTTTTCCTATTCGGGTCACGGGACGTGTGGTTCGTGGTGGGGCTGCCGGTGTTTCTGTACTCGGTGCTGGAATGGACCTTCACCCAGGTCGGCACCTTCATGGCACTGTGGGTCATTGGTTATGGCATCGTGCAGGCCTCCGCCCCCCGGCTGGTGCGTCGCAGTCATCACGGTACTGGCCCCGGCGGTGGTACGGCACGTTTATGGGTCTTCGTGCTGGCCCTGTTTCCGGCTGGCATTGCGCTGGGGCTAGGCCAGGGTTAGGATCCCAACTGGGTACTAGTCGTCGGGTTGACCCTGTTCGGTGCGATATTCGCCATCAACTCGGCGGTCCACTCGTACCTGATCCTCGCCTACTCGGACTACGACAAGGTCTCCATGAGCGTCGGTTTCTACTACATGGCGAATGCCGGCGGGCGCCTGGCTGGGACCATACTCTCCGGGTGGGTATACCAAACCCAGGGATTGACCGGCTGTCTGTGGTGGTCCATGGCGTTTGTGCTGGCCGCCGCGCTGTTGTCCTTCAAACTCCCTGAGGTCAAACCGCACGTCGGGAGCACACCCCTTAATTCAAAACCGTAGGGGGTAGGTTTCTGTTCAAATGCGCCCGCTGGTCCTTATACGGGTCACTCCATAGAACGGAAAATATTGCACGCTAAGGATTGATCCTCCACACGTAATCGCCTGTCAGGTTGAGGTGATCCCAAGTTGATAATAACTAATTAATCCAAATTACAAGGAGTTGCAGAACCACAAAACTATAGAAGGCTGCAAGGACATCATCCATCATGATACCCACTCCCCCTTGTAATTGATGGTCTATCCAACCCACAGGCCAGGGTTTAAGAATATCGAAAAACCTGAATATAAAAAATCCTGTCGCCACCCAGAACCATCCCTGAGGCGCCATCATCATGGTAATCAGATAACCGACCAACTCATCCCAAACGATCCCCTTGTAATCATGCATCGCCAACGCCCGGGAAGTATAGCCGCAAATCCAGATGCCACTGATAAGTAATACCCCGGTGACGCACAAATAAATCGTCAATGGCAGGGGTTGTAAAAGCAAATAGAGAGGAACTGCCACTAGGGTACCCAGGGTCCCGGGAAAGAGAGGTGAAAGACCGACACCGAAACCAAAGGCCAGCAGATGAACAGGATGGGTAAATGCAAAACGTGCTGTAGGACGGTTTTTAGGATGTGACATAAGCTAGTCGGGTCTAGGAGGCTGTCGGACTTAGGACGATCTACTGCGGAAAAGCCGGATTTGGACAGGTTTCCCGATCCTTTTCGTTACACGCTACGACTATTCGCCTCAAACGATCGAAAAATCCGTCTCAAACCGTCTTTCCCTCGCTACGATCACCTAAGTCCGACAGACTCCTAGGCATCAAAATGCTGATAACCCGCGCTCGCCAAGACAACCTCCCGGCCATCGGTGTCATCTATACGCAACCCCGGTTGTCGTTCGATCTGACCGATGCGGGTAATGCCGCAGCCCAGCGATTCGCCGGCCTGGATGAGCCTCGGGATCTTGCTCTGCGGTACGGTGAACAGAAGCTCGTAATCATCACCACCCGCAACAACCATCCGCCACTCAGGCCGATAGGCACAGGCCTCAACAAAGATCTTGGACCGGGGGATGGAGGTAAGTTGAAGACGTGCACCTACGGCGCTGGCATTGAGGATATGGCTCAGGTCTGCGGCTAAACCATCCGAGATATCGATTGCTGCGCTGGCAATGTTCAATAACATTCGCCCCGCATCCAGCCTGGGGCTAGGACGATTCAGCCGTGAAAGACAATATTCCAGACTGCTTTGTTCTAATGATATCTTGCCCTGTTTGGCCGCCAAGCCCAGTGCAGCATCCCCGATATATCCGGTCACGAAAATGGCGTCTCCGACCCGTGCACCGTTGCGGCACAAGGCCTTGGAGGTGGATGTGAACCCCATGGCCGTTATACTTATGCAGAGGGGACCATGGGTCGTATCACCGCCGACCAGATCAATCCCGTACCGATCAGCCGATTCAAACAATCCGCTAGCGAAGCCCTGCAACCATGACTCATCGACGCAAGGCAAGGTTAGAGAAAGGGTAAACCAAGCAGGGACCGCCCCCATGGCGGCAAGATCGCTCAGATTGACCGCCAGGGACTTGAACCCAATCGCCTCAGGATCGGTATCCAGCGGGAAATGCACGCCTTCGACCAAGGTATCCACAGTAACCACCAGATCCTTTTCCGCATCAGTCCTTAAAACGGCCGCATCGTCACCAATACTCTTAACCACATCCTTACGGCGATTTTTTCGTTTGAAATAGCGGTCGATGATCTCAAATTCGCCAGGCATCTAAAGGATAAAGACCAATCGAATTCAGCGCTGAGGATCGCCGACAGCGGAAGACTTATTCAAATCGTTCACTACCCCATCGAGCACGCCATTGACGAATCTATAGCCATGTTCCGCCCCGAACTTCTTGGTCAGCCGAATGGCCTCATCGATGACCACTTTATAAGGGATATCACGCCGGTATATTAATTCATAGCAAGCATTTCTTAACACTGCACGCTCCACTGGATCCACCTCCGCAACCGGCCTGTCGAGATGGCTACCGAGGCGCCTGTCCAGCGCTTCCAAATGGGTCGGCACCTGATGCAACAATTCACGGAAGTAGCTCAAATCAGCCTTGTGCAGATTCTCATCGGTGTAAAACTGGCTTTCGATCTCCGCGAGATCCTGAGCCGTCATCTGCCACTGATATATGGCCTGCATCGCCAATCGGCGAGACCATTGGCGAGCATGATGCGGATGACGTGGACGAGACATGTTTTGGCTGAAATCAATCACTAAGTTGGCGCAACAGATTGGCCATCTCCATGGCGCTCATGGCGGCATCCACGCCCTTGTTACCCGCCTTGGTTCCGGCCCGCTCGATAGCTTGTTCAATCGTTTCCGTGGTCAACACCCCAAATGCAACGGGGATATCAAACTCCAGAGATACGCTGGCTAAGCCCTTCGAGCATTCACCGGCAACATAATCAAAATGGGGTGTGGCCCCCCGAATGACGCAACCCAGAGCGATGATTGCATCACTTTTTTTACGCCTTGCGACCACCTTGGCGGTGAGGGGCAATTCATAGGCACCGGGTATGTAGATAATTTCGATATCAGAATCTTTGGCGCCATGGCGTTTCAGAGTATCCGCTGCACCATCGACCAGACGATCCACGATGAAGGCGTTGAAACGGGTGGCCAGGATACTGAAGCGCAAACCTTCAGCCCGCAGATCCCCTGCAATAGCATGAATGTTATTCATAAGTTTAATATTGGCAGCATAGTTTCTGGATTTATTAGAATATGGGAGCAGTCTTCAATCAGCGATGTATTCAACCACTTCCAGGCCAAAACCGCCTAGCCCGTGAAACCGCTGCGGAGCGCTGAGCAAACGCATCTTGGACACCGACAGATCCGCCAGAATCTGTGCTCCGATGCCCAGCGTCCGGCGATCAGGTGGGCCATGGTGGTCCTCTTGCCCCTCTCGATCGGGTTTAAAATCGAGGTTCTTGATCTGATCCACGAGATCAATAGACTCATCCTGGATGCGTAGCAAAACCACGACCCCCCTGCCCTCATCAGCGATCCTTCGCATGGCATCGCGCAGGGGCCAACCACAGCATTCGAGGTTAGAGGACAACACATCGCATAAAGTACTTTCCAGATGAACCCGCACTAGAACGGGCACCTCTGGATTGATTTGACCTTTAACCACGGCCAGGTGCACACCTTGATTACCGGTGGTTTCTCGGTAAGCGAATAGCCTGAATTCCCCAAAGTCGGTAGGAAAGGGACACTCAGCGATACGATGAACGGTCTTTTCGTTCTCGATACGAAAGCGGATCAGGTCCTCGATGGTACCTATTTTCAATCCATGTTCCCGAGCAAACAGCTCAAGGTCCGACCGCCGCGCCATGGTACCGTCTTCATTAAGTATTTCCACGATTACCGACGCCGGCTCCAGACCGGCTAAACGAGCCAGATCACAACCGGCCTCGGTATGTCCGGCGCGAGTGAGCACTCCCCCTGGCTGGGCCATCAGCGGAAAAATATGTCCCGGCTGTTCGATATCCTCGGAACCGGCATTGGGTGCTACGGCAGTGCGTATAGTATGGGCCCGATCATAGGCGGAGATCCCCGTCGTTATCCCTTCACGAGCCTCTATTGAGACCGTAAAATTGGTAGTGCGCTTTTCATCGGTACCGCCCACCATCAAAGGCAGACTCAATTGCTGGCAATGTTCGCGAGTCAGAGTCAAGCAGATCAGGCCACGCCCGTAACGCGCCATGAAGTTGATATCTACCGGGCGCACCATAGATGCCGCCATGATCAGATCCCCTTCATTCTCGCGCTCCTCGTCGTCGACGATGATCACCATCTTGCCCAGACGAATATCGTCGATTATCTCATTGACATTATTAAAAGCCATATTCCTTCGATCTAATATTAAATTGTTTTTATAAGCCCATGTTTTTCCAAAAATTCTTTGGTTATTCCTGGTCCATCGGGTTCTGCAGCCCGGTCACCGAGCAACAATCTTTCCAGATAACGGGCTACCAGATCAACCTCAAGATTGACTCGAGTACCCTGGCGGTAACCCTTAATAGTCGTCTCCTGCAAGGTATGGGGAATGATGTTTATATCAAAGCTTGCGCCGCTGACGGAATTGACCGTCAGACTGACGCCATCGATGCAAATCGAGCCCTTAGCGGCGATATAGTGAACCAAGGCATTAGGGGCCGAGATCATAAAGCGTACCGAACGTCCCTCTTCCCGTCGCCCGGTTACGGTACCGATACCATCGACATGGCCACTGACCAGATGACCACCCAACGGCGTAGATAGGGTCAGTGATTTTTCCAGGTTCACCTCATCACCCACCCTAAGGTCTGTGAATATTGAACAGGAGAGCGTTTCGCTGGAGACATCGACACGAAATCCCCTGGGTTTTTTAGCCGTAACCGTTAAGCATACACCACTGACCGCGATACTATCGCCCACCGCCACCGCCGATAGATCCAGCTCGCCGCTGTCCAGTTCGAAACAACGATCGAGACCAGAGGACTCTATCGCCCTGACCTTTCCAATCGCTTGCACAAGTCCGGTAAACATTTCTTATTTACTCATCATTGTCTCAGTAACGTACGTTCCAACCAAATACCCATAATTTATCTGAGAGCTTGTGAAAAAATCGAAATCTACTGCGGCCACTCCTGAAGGCATCTGGCGGCGTTGTGGCACAGCCAATAGTCGGTCATTTATTTCAAAAAACTCCCAAACTATTGGCTGCGCCACGCCTTACCCGCCACTCTCAGTGGCAGCCTCGCTACAATTTCAATTTATTCACCGGCTCTGAGGTCCCGCTCCGGCCCTATTCTCGATTTGGACCCAGGGATCGCAATAATCCTCAGATCATCACCGACCATCCGCACATCCTGAAACTTGAGGGGCATACGCTGGTTCATTGAGTTCAATCCCTGCAAACGAACCAATCCCCGCGCTTCATTGCCCATCAAATGGGCAGCCATATAAACCACGAATTCATCCACCAACCCAGCAGCCGCCAAGGCACCCGCCAGCGTGGCACCTGTCTCTACGTGAAGTTCGTTGACCTCTCGACTTGCCAGCGCGCGCATAACATCGCCGAGATGCACCCCAGTGTCAGCACGGCGTACCCGCAAGACCTCGGCACCCGCCGAACACAGTTCCTCGATCCGCTGCCGATCATCAGAACTCGTTATAACCATGCATGGACCTGGCAATTTAAACATTCCGGCCTGAAGCGGAATAATCAGTCGCGTATCCAATACCACCCGCAGGGGTTGCCGCACCTCAGTCTCGATTCCCAGTTCCAGGGCACTTAGGCGCACATTCAAAGAAGGATCATCCGCGACAACCGTAGCACTGCCGGTAAGGATGGCAGAGCTGGCAGCCCGCAGATACTGCACGTCACGTCGTGCCGCTTCGCCGGTGATCCATTGACTCTCGCCACTGGCCATGGCCGTCCTGCCATCCATACTAACCGCCATTTTCAACCGAACCCAGGGACGGCCGTGGCGCATGCGGCTGATAAAACCTGGATTAAGCCCTTTGGCGTCGGCCTTTAAAATCCCGATTTCGACCTCAATGCCCGCCTCCCTCAACCGCCGGAGCCCTTTTCCAGCAACCTGCGGATTGGGGTCATTCATGGCCACCACCACTCGGGCCACTCCGGCGCCGATCAGGGCATCCGTGCAGGGTCCGGTGCGACCGTGATGACAACAAGGCTCCAGAGTGATATAGGCGGTGGCCCCTCCGGCCTTGGTACCAGCACTATGCAGCGCATTGACCTCCGCATGGGGCATACCGGCCCTGAGATGAAAGCCCTCGCCTACGACCTGACCGGAATTGACCAGCACACAGCCCACACGTGGATTGGGATGAGTAGTATAACGACCACGGCGTGCCAAACGGATGGCCCGCGCCATATGGATATAGTCTATCTGTCGCGCCACGGGAAATCAGCCTGCTGCTTTGATTCCGGCAGCCACAATCGATCAGCCCTTGTTTGAGGGTTCATCACCGATCAGCGTCATTTGGCTTTTTATCATCTCCGGGGTAAGGTCTTTTTCAAGCCTCTCGATCAAATCCCGGAAGGCCTGCACATCCTCGAAACTTCGGTACACCGATGCAAACCGTACATAGGCCACCTGATCCAGACCACGAAGCTCACACATTGCCCATTCACCAATCTGGCGTGAGTTCACCTCTCTTTCACCGGTGGTCATGGCAAGATGTTTTATACGGCGGATCGCTTCCTCTACGAGATCTGTTGCCACCGCACGCCTTTCAAGTGCACGCAACATCCCGGTACGCAATTTATCTTCACTGAAAGGCTCTCTTCTGCCACCCTGCTTCACGACCCTGGGCAAACTCAGTTCCGCCTCCTCATAGGTCGTAAACCGTTCGTGACAAGACAAACACTCGCGGCGACGGCGAATCTGATCGCCTTCACCGGACAAACGAGAGTCGATCACTCGGGTATTTTGGACACCACAAAAAGGGCAGCGCATAGTTTACTGGCCGGAAGCTGGTAGTTATCTAGACCCTGAAAGCGCGATCACTTACAAGGTCTAGGTTATAACCCGGATTTTTCATTAATTACACGCGCCCTCGCTTGATCCTTGCTCCCACAAGTAATTTCACTCAGTCGGGCGTAATCGTGGATACGCCGCTCCTTCGCAAAATCTCTTGTGAAAAAAATCTCTACGCGATCATCGCGCAAATTCATGAAACATCCGGGATAAATATAGTTAAACCGTCAGGTTACAATATATCAGGCCACCACCGAGTACCCAGCTCGGGGCCACTCATATACGGGATACCGCTTACAGATCTTCAGCACCTTTGCTTTGACAGCCAAGGTAGCCCCTTCGTTCTGCAAATCGTCGATAATATCACACATCCAATTGGCCAATTCCTTGGACTCGGTCTCCTTGAATCCACGGGTGGTAATTGCCGGGGTTCCTAGTCGGATACCGCTGGTTACAAAAGGCGACTGCGGGTCATTGGGTACGGCATTCTTATTGACTGTAATATTCGCCTGGCCCAGGGCCGCATCCACCGCCTTGCCGGTCAAGCCCTTATCGATAAAGTCCACCAGAAACAGATGATCATCAGTACCGCCGGAAACCACCTTATAACCCCGAGCCATGAACTGCTCGGCCATGACCCGGGCGTTTTTTAGCACCTGAGCCTGGTAGACCCTGAATTCCGGCTGCATGGCCTCCTTGAAGGCTACTGCTTTGGCGGCAATCACATGCATCAGAGGGCCACCCTGGGTGCCTGGAAACACCATGGAGTTGAGTTTTTTCTCGATCTCAGCATTGCTTTTTGCCAGGATGATACCGCCCCGAGGTCCACGCAAAGTCTTGTGGGTCGTGGACGTAGTCACATCGGCGATTTGCACCGGACTGGGGTAAAGCCCTGCGGCCACCAGCCCCGCAATATGTGCCATATCAACGAACAATAGTGCGCCAATCGAATCAGCAATCTCTCGAAACCGCTGCCAATCGGCCACCCTGGAATAAGCGGAAAATCCGGCCACGATCATTTTTGGCCGGTGTTGCTCCGCCAGGCTTTGCACCTGCGCATAATCGATCTCACCACTGGCGGCGTCAAGACCATATTGCTCGGCGTGAAAAATCTTACCTGAAAAATTAACTTTGGAGCCATGCGTGAGGTGACCGCCATCAGCCAAACTCATGCCTAGAATGGTATCACCGGGCCGCAACAGGGCGAGATAGACTGCAGCATTGGCCTGAGAACCCGAATGGGGTTGCACATTGGCATAATCAGCACCGAATAAGGCCTTCACTCGATCGATAGCAAGCTGCTCGGCGATATCGACGTTTTCACAACCGCCATAGTATCTCTTGGCAGGATAACCCTCGGCATACTTATTGGTCAGCACGCTGCCCTGGGCCTCCAGAACTCGGGGACTGGCATAATTCTCCGAAGCTATGAGTTCGATATGCTCTTCCTGGCGACGCTGTTCGGCCTGAATCGCGGCATGAAGCTCATTATCGAATCCAGCGATAGACATTTGACTTGAGAACATCAAGCCCCTCCTGGGGGATAGATTAAAGGAGCTGGATTATACCGGAAATGAGCAGGATTTTTCTTATTCGATTTGGACCCGGATATTTCATAAATTGCATGCGCCATCGCTTGATCCCTGTTTCCACGGGAAATTTTTCTCAGTCGGCCGTAATCGTGGGCACGCCGCTCCTTCGAAAAACCCCTTGCGAAAACAAATCTCTACGCGATCATCGCGTAAATTCATGAAATATCCGGGTGGAGACCGATCAGAATGCGAGTTTTTTCTTTAACATTTTAAATGGTGCGCGCGGCACGCCCTACTCCAAGCTGTGTAGGGTGTGCCATGCGCACCAATATTATGAGAATTCAGGAAAGTCAATTTCGATGGTCTCCGAACACGAACTTGGGCTTGAACCAGTACACCATCAGCGGCAGCAGGGTCAGTGCCGTTACTACATCGATGAGCAGCGCCTGGCCAATGTAGATACCCAGGCCCCAGGTATTGGCAAGGTTGGTCGAAAGCAGCGGAATGAAGCTGCCCAACAGCACGATCACCGAGATAATCACCGCTGAACCCGTCGTGTTCTGGGTGTTGCGCAAGGATTCCAGCCACTGGCCGCCGGTTCGGGCCATCTCTTCGCGCAGTCTTGAGATCATATAGATTCCGTAGTCTATGCCCAGCCCCATGGCGATGCTCAATGTCACTTGCAGGTGAAAGGCCAAATTACCTGACCAATTTCCTACCGAGGTGAAATACCCTCCCAGACCATACTGTGCAAACAGAGTAATGAACAGCAGGGTCAACAGGATTACGGATACTGCCAGAGAACGGAAGATCAGTGCGGTGATGATGAACACCGCTAGGGCCGTCTGCATCGGACCTTTGAGCCAGTTGTCCTCGGCCACTTCCCGGGTGGCCTCGGTGGCCCCCAGAAACCCGCCCACTCCAGGCCTGACATAGTTCGAACCTTCCACGGACAGCGCGTTGCCGTCGCCGGATGTATCCTCATTGCGTAGGCCGAAGTTCACCTTGCTAAACCCTGGGGCGTTCTTATGATCCTCGATATACTGCTGGATATCCATAGTCACCTGATGGGTCTCGACCGGGTCCATAGTGTTGACGAAACCCAGAATGATCCCCTCGTTCCAATCAGCGGATATGAAGGAGTCCATATCGCCCTCACTGGTCATGGTCTCCAGCAGGCCATTGAAGAGCTGCACCATCTCATTGGGGTCACGATCATCCTCGGGATCGATAGAGGTGAGGTATTCCCGGGTCGGGATGCGCAGGTCCCTGATCTGCGGCTTCTCACCCACCTCAGTAGTCAGCAGCATGTTTATCAATCGAACATACTGGGCATATGAACCGGTAAATCCGATGGAGGGGTGAGCCCGCATCCAGTTTTCGAGCTTCTCTATGTCAGCCAGCACCTCAGCGTCGTTAAAGATACCCTGAGCCCCATCTTCTTCAGGATCGTGACAGCCCTGCGGATTTCCGTCGAAATCACACTCTGGCTTGAGTGCTTGCTTACCACGGATGGGGATAGAGACCGAAATGACTCCCGGCATGACCTCGTTGAGTTTCAGTATGTGCTCAATAGTGATCGAACTCTTCTTGAAGGCCGCGCGTGAATAATCGATACCCCGCTCAACCCCCGGCATGGGATTCTCCCAGCTGCCCTTGGTAATCCCCGTAAAATGGGCCGATATCCCAATAATGAGTACGACGATACCCAAGGGTATCCATTTCCCAGGACCGGCTATCAACCGGGTAATCGCACCACCGACCGTAGACTCCCAGCCGTGACCCTGCTGTTTCCCAGCACCCTGCGTACAGGGAAAGCTCATCATTAGCAGGGGAATTAGGGTGGTCGTGGTCACCAACAAGGTGAGCATCCCGAACATTCCGAAATAGGCATAGGCCTTGTAAAACGAGATATCCACCAACGACAGGGTGGCAAAACCCACCATGTCGGTCACAATGGATAGGGTTGCCGGCACGATCATATGGGAAATAGCGACGACCGCCGCACGCTCGCAATCACCACCATTGGCATCTTGCTCCAACATGAACCGCCGGGTAACCTGCACCGAGTGACCGATACCGATGGCCAACAACAGCATGGGGGTCAACACCATCATGGTGGTCAACTTAAATTGGCTAAAACCCATCAAACCCAAAGTCAGGGCAATGGTGGCCCCCACCCCGAGTAGGGGAAACAAAGCCCCGCGCCAGTTGCGAAATTCGTACCACAATACAGCGACCACGATGATGATCGAAATGAGAAACAGCCACCATTTATTGACCAGCTCCTGGAGCATCCAGGCCAGGAAATAGGGCTCTCCCGCCACCAGCACCTCGATGCGCTCATCCTGACCATATTCATCCATGAGCAAACGCACCTCTTTTACCCAGGGAAGATAGATTTCTTTCACCTCATCGGTGTAGTCCCCGATGATATAGGCCGCCTTAGCGACACAGCCCTTTTGCTCGTACTCGCCATATTCACAACGATTACCCTGGGGATCTTCCATATACGCCAGCATGGGCCCCATGACCGGATTGGTCTCGACACCCTCTTTGAGAAAGGCGAGCTGTTGCTGGGCCAGCTGCGGATCATCGGTGCTGATCCCGCTGGTGGGGATCAGGCGCTTGAATACCAGGCCGTTTTCATCGGCGCCCATGAACTTGATCTTCTGCGCCGCCAGGTCGATGAAATTGGACTCACGGGAGGTCGGCAAGGCCACCAGCTTGCGATGAAGCGCCTGTACCTTATTGATAAACCAAGGCTGATAGATATCGCCTTGCTTGACCTTCAAGACAAACACCATCAGATTACCCATGCCGAAGTTGTGTTCGCCGTAGAGATTGGTGGCAACGTAACGATTGCTCGCCGGCAGCAGGGTATCCGGATCGTTACGAATATCGAGATCCTTGATAAAAAACCCGAAGATCAGGGTTACGATGAGCAGGCTGATGATGATCGGCCAACGGTAGCGCACCACAAAAAGCGCATAACGCTCGGCCCAGCGCTCTTCTTCTTTCAGATAACCATTTTGTTCCGCCATTGGGGTATCTCCCTGAGCAATGATCCGGATCTAGACCAAAAACAAGGGCCTGATAGTCAGGCCCTATGGATGCGCAGCAGGATCACTACCATGAGTAAGCGTTAAGACACTAAGTGCCTAGATGAACTCCGGATCAAACAGATATTTCAAACCAATCTGAAAATTGGAGGAGTTTTTGAACTGCCCAAACAGCGTGTCCTCATCGCCGAAGTAGTAATTCACGGCGGCGGTACCGATGAAGTTTTCACTGATCTGCGTGAACTGATACTCCACATCCAGACGGTTCCAAAAACCACCGCCATTCTCCGCGATGAAGATATTGTTGATACGGTGTTGCTGCTCGGCGCCAAAGGGCTTGGAGATAAACAAAGAACCAAAGGTCTCCAGCTCGTCACCCTTGTTAAGTCCGTTGCTCAGTGCAAGCGTAGATGGATCGCCCGTATAACGCCCGCAATTAGCGGTGGTGCACCCACCGTCGTCGAGATCACTATTTTCGTCGATATAGTCCAGGTTCCAGAACTGGATGAGCTGGCCGCTGATCAGCAAGTTGGTGAACACGGTAAAATCCAAGCCGAGCACATATTTAATGAAATCGGCCTCTTCGTTACGCAGGGCATTGGCGACATCGCCTATAGCCAAGTCATTGCGGTCGATGACCGGCACCAGCACGTCTTTCTGATAGAGGAATTCACCGCGCAGCACAGTCGGCACCGGCATGACATCCAGCGCGGCATCGAAGGCACCGCCTAGATTGTGGACACGGCTCTGGAACTCGCGGAATACCAGGGTGGCGATACCGTCGTTGTCAGAGAAGTTATCCGTAGGCACAAAAGCAGCCCCATTGGGTTTGCGCAGGGAGACGGTCTTAACCTTGGCATTCCCCGGGACAGCCGAATCTGCCTCGGTCACCGTAGGAGTTAAGCGATTGCCCTGCTGGTCTTCCCAAAAGACCTCAACCGAGGGATTAGGATTGTAATTGTAGTAATAGTTTAAAGAATAATTAATGCCTCCTCCCGTAGTCTGTTTGAAGCGCAGCCCTAGATTGGGTTCATCCTCTTCAAGATCTTGTCGATACTCGGAGCGAGATCTTGCGAAGGTATCGAAGGTGGCAAACGAGGCCAGATTCATGTACTCGAAGGTGAATCTGGGATCGGAAGAATTGAATGTGGAGGTGACCAGGTTGGTTTTATTTTCGTTGCCGCCCAGACCGGGGCTCTGGGCCACAGCGTTAAGAAACCCAGGACAGGCCGCCGGATCTGTCGGAGCCCCCAATGCATCAGCTCCCGATGCTGTAGCTCCTGGACCACAAAATCCTGTGTTCCCGTTGACAAAGTCCTGAACGGTAAAACCTCCGCCCCCGACCGCTGCCAGGGTCGGTGCACCGAATCCAGCGGCAAAACCCTGGAAGGCCGCCGCCGTGCCGCCCAAGGCCGGAGCAATATTCAGAAACCCGTCCACACTGCCGGTAATGGTGTCCACGCCCTTCATGACGAAGGGTTGCCCCTTATCGCCATCGACCCTGAGGCCAGGGATAAAATTGGGCCGTGATTGGGCGACGATGCCCTGCAGATTGATGTTATCGGTGGGATTGTATTCGCCTACGGCCATCCAGACTGGAATGCGCGAGTCCTCAAAGGTGCTTTGACTCAAAAACCGGAAATCGGTGGGGTTGATGATGTCCAGTAGTTTGATTCCGTCGGCCGTACCCCATACCACCTGCTGTTTACCGATGCGCGTGCTCAACCGGCCTTCGTCTCCGAAGTAGGAATCGAGGTACAGTTCACGGAAATAATCATATTGAGTATAGAGTTCATGTCCCTTCAGCCCCTCATTCTCGGCCTCGGGATTAACGATCAGATTGGCCTCGGCATGGAAGCTGGAATCTTCCCCAACCCCGCCATTGATGAATAAGCGCATACGGTTTTCGAATTTCCAGACATCCCCGGCGCTGTGCTCATTGAACTCGGTTACGCTGTCCTTGTCCCCGATGGTGGCGCCATCCTTCAAAAAAAGGGCCGTTTCGTTGGCGATGAGGCCGCTGATCTCCAAATCATGGAAGAATTCGGCGTGTGTCAATGCCGGCGCAGCAACCGTGCTACAAGTGGCAACCACCGCGAGTGTACGTATCTTCATTCCTACCTCCTCCTAAAACACTGGGCATCCCTAAAATTGGGTGTTCTATTAAGCCATCGCGACCCAACCTCCCGTAGGATGCGCTGAGCGCAGCGAAGCGCATCTGTCGAGAAATGTGGCGAGTTTTCGCGAACGATGCGGTTCGTTCCTCACCGGCATCCTACGGTTTAAATATGACATGGCCGGAGCGATGAGCAAGGCCGAATCAGCGTCTGATCTTTCTCAGCGTGGACTCAGTCCAGAATCCGGGATTCTTATCCTGGTGATTGTATTTAACGATCTCCTCAGGGATGATGGCCCAGGTTTCGTGACCAGTGGTCAAGGTCTTGCCATACCAATATCCCCAAGACACCTGTCTTGGATCCTTACCCAGGGGTTTCCAATCCCTATCGATGATCTTGATCTTATCCCCGCCCTTGTAATACTCGGTGTGATAATCGGCGAAGGATTCGGTATCGATGTAGCTGATCCGGTAGTCATACCACCAGTTTGCGAATTTAGTGGTGCTCTTGAGCTTGTAGACTTCCTTTCCCTTGGGTGCACAGGAGGCCTCCGGCAGATTTTTCATATAGCGGCTCCTTTGATTCTTCGGCACGTCCATCGCACCAAGGCAATCGTTGAAGGTCTCCTTGCCCAGCAGTTCGTGGGTCTCGTGCTTGGGTTTTCTCAAGATGACGTCACCAAAGGTAAAGTCGGTACCACCCCAGGCATCATCCTGGGCGGGTTCGGCAAAACGGCGAATCTTACGCAGCGCCGGCAGCCAGATACTGTAGGATTGGCTCTTGGCATTATCCTCGAAATCAACGATCAGCATACCGGTACCGCGCAGCTTCCCGGAGCGGAATATCGCTACTTCCTTGGACCTCACTTCGCCATCGGTATAATCGTTGTTTTTGTGCCTTTCCACGGTGATAGTAGTCGGCTTCTTACCCTTAGATCGATTCACGATCACGGTAATCGACCGGCCTTTTTTATCGATTGAATAACGCTCAAAACCGTGAAACTGATTGACATAATAATTTTGCTTGGCGACCTCATCCGCACTGACCTCGCCCTTAGGGTAGGGCAAATCTTTAGTATACGGCTGTTCGGCAAAGACCAGAGGTGACAGAAATATCGAAGAGATAAGTATTGCCAGGGAAATGCGCTTGACGATGCTGTGATTCATACTCCACTTCACTCCTTTGGGTACATTTTGAGCCTTCCTTGTGTTGACGAACAGACCGAACATGGTCGCCGCCAATCCTAAAGAATTATTCACTTATGGCTGTAAAGCACCCTGTAGATTGACACGTTCATTATCAAAGTTACGGCTCAGGGAGAACCGAAAAAAAGCCATTTATAATTATCCTAATCTAGCGGATGTATATGTTTTGTAAATAGTAAACACCGGTTCAGCCCATTATCTTTCTAAGGCGAGAACCTCTTTGGAGGTCTGTTTGAATTTTGACCAATTTGGGTGTGGATGTCAATGGGCTCAACCGTGCTAAAGGCAGCCTAGATCCAAGCAACCCGTCATTCCCGTAACCGGCTGGATCATCCCCTAAGTTGATTTGGCTCACCTCAAACCCAATCCGATCCCGAACAATTTGCGTAATATTAGATATCGGCACTGGTTCAGTCCAATTATCTTGTAACTTGTTGATTAACAGATTAAAGACTGAAGGTCAGGTGATTTTCTGGAGTCTCAAGACTTGTTCCCATAAAAGCCCTTTTTCTAAGATACCTAAAGCCACTGCGGGGACTTGTTGAGTAGTAAAATGCACCCGAATGAA
>JAAEPA010000816.1 GCA_024222475.1 Gammaproteobacteria bacterium
CCCCTTTATGAAAGGGGGGCTAGGGGGGATTTAACCAAGCAAATCAAACCTAAAACCCAAAAACAACCACCAAACAAACCCACTAAAAAACAATCAAAGCCGCCAAATCCTCAGCCCCGCCGAAATCAGTGCCTTCCGATCAAACTGCGATTTAACATCGATAAAACAACCGCTCGGAGCGATCTTTTCCAGAATATCCGTTAGCGGTCGGTCCCTGAATTGGCGGTGGGCTACGGCGGCGACAATAGCATTTGCCCGGGGCAATTCCTCCCATGGTGTCAAGCGCAGGCCATATTCCGCATAGGCCTCATCGGGATCGGCGAGGGGGTCGTGCACCATCACCTCGATACCGTAGCTCTGCAGTTCGTGAATGACGTCGATGACCCGTGAATTGCGCAGGTCCGGGCAGTCCTCTTTGAAGGTGAGGCCCAGCACATGGACCGTGGCGCCCTTGATGTGACAGCCATTGTTGATCATCACCTTCAGGGTCTGTTCAGCAATGAACTTGCCCATGCCATCGTTGATGCGTCGTCCACTGAGAATGACCTCGGTGTGATAGCCCAGCATATCGGCCTTGTGGGTGAGATAATAAGGGTCCACGCCGATGCAGTGGCCACCGACCAGGCCAGGTTTGAAGGGGAGAAAGTTCCATTTGCTGCCCGCGGCCTGCAGCACTTCCTGGGTATCGATATCCATCTTGTTAAAGATGATGGCCAGCTCGTTCATCAGGGCGATATTCAGGTCCCGCTGCGTATTTTCGATCACCTTGGCCGCTTCGGCAACCTTGATGCTGGAGGCGCGATGTACTCCGGCATGGACGACAGATTCATATAATCGTGCCACCTTATCCAAGGTTGGCGCATCATCAGCCGCGACTACTTTTACAATGGAGCATAGGGTGTGCTTCTTGTCACCGGGATTGATGCGTTCCGGTGAATAACCCACATGAAAATCCTGCTTCCATTTGAGCCCGGATTGATTCTCCAACTCCGGGATGCAGACCTCTTCGGTCGCGCCGGGATAAACGGTAGACTCGTAGATAATGATCACCCCTTTTTTCATATGTCGGCCTACGATACGGCTGGCACTGATGAGGGGATTGAGATTGGGCTGATGCGCGGAATCGATAGGGGTGGGGACCGCGATGACGATGAAATCGGCCCGCGATAGTTGTGACGGGTCGGTGGTGACCGCAAGTTTATCCGCAGCGAGGAGATCCGAACTGGAAACCTCCCCCGTGGGATCGATGCCGCGTTTATAGTGGGCGATCTTTTCCTCGGATAGGTCGAACCCGATAGTTTCGAAACGTTTACCGAATTCAACGGCTAAAGGCAGGCCCACATAGCCCAGCCCCACGATCCCCAGTAGAGACATGTTTTCCCCTAAAATGTTTTTTCTTGCAGGACTTAAGGATGATCAACTATCCCTTCTCCCCTTGAGGGGAGAAGGTTAGGATGAGGGGTGTTTATCAAATTTCAACCCTTACCCTAGTCCTCTCCCAATCTTGGGAGAGGGAAAAGTAGTCAGTCGTATGGGGATTCCATTGTAGGGTGCGCCGCGCGCACCATTTGCACCATTCACGAAAGATCCGGATTCCCAGGCACCATCATCAATTTGGTGGTCTCGTTTGAAGTCTGGTGCGACGGGTTAGTGACGAGCTCGAGTTCAAAGGGGCCAATCCTAATTCTATCGTGATTCCGTAAAACGCATGACTTGGTTCTCTTACCATTGACATAGGTGCCGTTGATGCTCCCGAGGTCCTCCAGAACGACTTGATCCCCATCAACTGAGATCTGTGCGTGATATCGACTCACCAGCCTGTGTCCCAGGGTGATGTCATTGTTGATGCGCCGACCGATGGAGATATGCCTTTTATCCAGCTGAATCTCTTCGATCAGCTCGCCGTTTTGAGTAAGAATGATCCTTGGCCGCCTGCCTTCGCTGACAACGCTCAATAGTCCGCCGGCATTCTTGTGCTGCCGTTCCTGGTAAGGCCCCCATTGCAGCTCTTCAATCGCCGTTTTGATCAATTCATCGTCGATCGTATCGACGTCCTCCGCATAGGCGGCAATCATACTGGCATCGCATAAGATATTAATGAGTCGGGGTATGCCTCCCGTATACTCATGGATCAGGGGAAGGGTAGTCTTCGGGAAGATCGAACCGGGCTTGTCATGCCCAGCGACCTTCAAGCGGTGTTTGATATACGCCCGTATATCATCCTCACTGAGCCCCGGGATATGGAACCGAAGACGCACCCTTTGGGAAAGCTGTTCCATCCCCGGGGCATCCAGGATCTCCATCAACTCCGTATGCCCTACCAGGATGCAAGTGAAGATCTCTTCACCGCCGATCTCGATCCCAGTCAGAAAGCGGATTTCTTCGAGTATCTCCCGGCCAAGATGATGGGCCTCGTCAACGATGAGCAGCACCTTACGTCCCTTTGCGTGCTGTTTGACAAAGAAATCATTCAGTAACTTTAGTAAATTGGCCTTGTTTGCATTGAATGCCTCGATACCGAATTTGGCCAGCAGAGTCTGCAGGAACTGCTCTTCAG
>JAAEPA010000817.1 GCA_024222475.1 Gammaproteobacteria bacterium
TCGTACTCGATAGCCTCAATAGCGGCTGGACGGTTTACGACACGGCTAACTCTGGCCTACCTGATAACTTTGTCCATACCGTCGCCATTAACGGCGATGAGCGTTGGTTTGGCACGTTGGGTGGGGGTGTAGCCCACCTGGCTACAAACAGCGATGCCTGGACCGTACTCAACACCGATAATTCTCTCTTGCCAGAAGATGACGTGCTGGCCGTGGCCATCGATGCTAACGACGGCCAATGGTTCGCTACCTTCGATATCGGTCTAAGTTACCACGGCCCCCTCCCGGCTACGCCGCCCCTGTTCAATCTGGATCCAGTGACCGCCCCCGATTACACCCCCGGCCAGGCCAAAGGCTACTACCTGTGGTTAGACCCCCAGACCTACCTGTGGCATCTGGCCTGGTCCGGCGATGGCCTAACCCACACCTTTAGTGGGGATATTATCGCCAATGCCCCCATCATCTCGGCCACCACCCAACACTTTGAACCGGGCGAAAGTATCAACCTCAGTGGCAATACCCTCAGCCTGGTGGCAACCACAGAAACCATCAGCCAGGATATGATCATCTTTGCCCTGGATCGCACCGCTACTGAACTCACCCTGGATTTACGCATTGACGATGCCTACTACCCCTTTAATATCCATCTTGGCCAAGCTGACCAGCGTCCGGCCACCGCCCCCTTCCGGTTAGTGCCTCCCCAACCCAGCCCACCCCAGGTGCAGGTTGAGGTAGAGACCCCGCTGGCAGAAGGCGAGTATGTCTACATTACCGCCGCCTTAACCGATACCGATAGCCCCCTGGATCACCAGATTAACTGGACCATGGGCGATGGCACCACCTACACCGATACCCTGGCCCCGGCCCATACCTATCTGGATAACGGGCTCTATCAAGTCACCCTGGCCATTACCGACGTTCATAATGAAAGCAGTGTAACCAACCTGCCCCTCACCGTAACCAACGTGGCTCCAGAGGCAAATTTCTACTATGATCCCAGCCGGCCAGAGCCAGGCCAACTCATCACCTTTTATGGCTCCCTCTTTGATCCTGGTCAGCTTGATACCCACACCTACGCCTGGGACTTTGGCGATGGGGTCACCACCACCAACAGTTTGACTGTGACCCACAGTTATGCCATCACCGGCGACTATGAGGTCACGCTGACCGCCAATGATGACGATGGCGGAACGGGCGCGATTAGCTACACCGTTTCCGTGGAACCGTTTGGGGCTGATCTCACTGGCTATCCGGGTGTGGGCCTGCCGCCCTTCACGGCCACCTTCTACGATGTCTCTGTAGGGCAGGTCACCAGCCGCACCTGGACCTTCGGTGATGGTAGCCCAGCGGTTACCACTAACACCACCAACATCGAGCACCGTTATGATACGCCGGGTATCTACGATGTCAGTCTAACTGCTACTGGCCCCAGCGGAACTGATGCTATCACCCGCCCTGGCTACATTATTGCCGTCTCGCCAGAAACGAGTAGCACAATTATCCTCGAAGCCGAGGATTACACCCGACAGGTTTCTGGGGCCGGTCCCACCTGGGAGACACGCACCGCGGGCCCAGATCAAGTCCACTTTGGCTATGCCGGGTCAGGCTATGTGCAGGCCAATCCCGATATTGATGTAATCTTTGACCTCCCGACCATTGATGCCGGCTCAGAGTTGCAATACGATCTTGGCTTGACTATCACTGGCTCCTACACCGTCTGGCTGCGAGGCTATGCCATCAACGCTGCCGGAGATTCAGTCTATGTTGGCCTCAATTATCAACCTATCACCACCACCGATTATATCTCCGAATTTCCACCGCATACCTGGGCCTGGATTCACACTCTGGCTGAAAGCAGTCAGCCGGCCACCTTCACCATCGATTATCCCGGCGTTCATACCCTCCATCTCTGGATCCGCGAGGACGGCTTCAGTATCGACCAGATTATTCTAACTACCGATGAAAGTTTTGATCCAGGGGGATAGGATCAGGCAGTTGGGCGTTGTAGAAACTCCGTAACTTTGTTTTTAGACAACGCCCAACTGTAAGACACACATTAATGATCAATTTCGGTTTTTCAACATGGAAGCCCTGACGACTAAAAAACGCAGGGCTTCTTTTTGTGTTGCCCTAAAATATATTTACAAGAACAACCCTCCTTAATAGAAGTTTTGTCAGAAGTCAATGAAGAAAAGGTGTAAATTCTCGACGCAAGGTTACAAAGTTAGGAAATTGATACAGCAATACCACGAATATCGTTGGGAACCTCTCGACCTGTCCGACAGATCATCAAGAATGGGCGGTTCAAGCCAATGCTAATGCCAAGCGCCAGAAACGTAGTTGGTGAACAATCTTCATCAACTCGATAGATGGCAAATCGGCTGGATTGGATGGCTTTTACAAGTTGTTCGAGTGCCCAGCCGGGTTGGTCAACTGTTTCTAATTGTTTAGTTAGTGTAGTTGCTGCCAATTGAGGGTAGGTTTCCTCTATTGCTTCTGACACACTGGCTTCAAAATCTTCATCGTCAATCCTGTCTCCCGTCGCGATTAAGTATGATGTCTGGTGACCGGCTGGGGGAAGATTGGCAATAAATCGAACCACACCAAAATCATACTCCTCGATTTGATCAGGTAGCTCGCGGCGCATGCGGCGAAACAAGCCGCCTTTGGTATAGCGCCCCAAGCCAGCCAAAACAGGTGGTATCTCAGCTTCATAATGTTGAACAAGAAAAAAGGGTGTCCCCAAACCAATGGCAACACCCACCTACGCCTACAACACGCCCACTAACCCGGCAGAACCTCGTCAATTGATTTCGATAACGGATGCCAACGACCATGTAGAAGTAACCAACCATTACGACAATGCCGGTCGGGTTGATTGGCAAGAAGATGCGCTGGGCCAGCGGAGTATCTTTGAGTATTTTGGGTTTACCACCGGAGCCCGGTCAACCGTCTTAACCGATCCTTTGGGCAACTATCGGGTTGATAGTTACGATGATGCCAGCCGGTTGGTGGGGCAGGAAGATACGTTTGGTCAAACCGAGTCGTACACCTACGATGAAAACAATAATATGACCAGCGTGCTGGATAAAAATGGCGAAACCACAACCTACGACTGGCACCTGGGTTGTAGCATAATTGCCGGAGAAACCGATCCTTTGGATAACAGCACCTTAACCACGGTAGATGCCAAATCTCAGATTACCAGCGTTACCAACGAGCGTGGCTTTACCACCGACATGACCTATGATGATAGAACCAATCTTGAGGTTGTTGAAAACCCCATGGGCGACACGGTTGTTTACACCTACGGCTCTCATGGGGAGTTACTGACCAAAACCGATGAAAATAATCATACCACCACCTTTGGCTACGATATTTATGGCAACAATACCACCATTACCGATCCATTGGGGAATGTAACGGAGCTGGAATATGACCTGGCCGGGCGGCGGATTGGCACCACCGATGCCCTGGATCGTGATATGACCTACGATTACGATGACGGCGATAACCTGCTAACGGCCACCGACGCCTTGGCCGGCACAACCATCTACAGCTATGATGCGGTGGGCAACCGGCTAAGTGTGCGTGATGCCCGGGGGTACACCACCAGCTATGATTATGATGATCATAACGATCTGATCACGGTGACCGATGCCCTAAATGGCAGCCAAACCTTTACCTACGATGCCAACTACAACCTGATTGAAGAAACCGATACTCGAGACTTTGAGGCCACCTACGAATACGACGGCCTGAACCGCTTACTGAGCCGAACTGATGCCCTGAATGGGGTTATTAGTTATACCTACGACCCGCTGGGTAATCGGTTAAGCAAACAGGATGCCAACGGCAATATCACTCAATACAGTTATGATGCCGATAATCGCCTGATTGAAACCATTTTCCCCGATAACAGCAAAATGACCACCCTTTACGATGAGGCTGATAACCTGCTGACCTTAACTGATGGCGAAAACCGCACTATTAGTTATCAATATGATCAACTGAATCGGGTCACTATGATGACCGACCCCACCGGCGGGCAGGTGATTTATACCTATGATGCCGCAGGCAACCAGACCACCTTGAAAGATGCCAATCTTAACACCACCACCTATCAATACGACAAACTGGACCGGCTGCGGCGCGCTATTGATCCTTTAGCTGGCGAAACAGAAGTTGTTTACGATGCGGTGGGCAACGTTAGCCAAACCATTGATGCCAATTTGCACAGGACAACCTACACCTATGATGATTTGGATCGCGTGATTGAGGTTAAGAATGCGCTTGATGACATCATGACCTACGACTACGATGCGATTGGCAACCGTACCCAGATAACCAATGCTACTGGGCAAACCACCCAACACCAATATGATGCCTTGAATCGACTGGTTGAAACCACCGATGCCCTGAATGGCGTTTACCAATACAGTTATGATGCGGCCGGTAATTTAACCGACCTGGTCACCCCCAAATCACAAACAATTGGGTACAATTACGATGCCTTGAATCGTCGGGTTGAAGTGACCGATCCGCTTAATGGAACGATGACCTACACCTACGATGCCAACGGTAATCAACTCACCGAAACCGACCAGGAAAACCACACCACCACCTATACCTACAATGCCTTTGACCAACAGCTAACCATGACCGATGCGGCCGGAGAAGTTACTCGCTACAGTTACAATTTGGTGGGGAACCAGACCCGCTTTACCGACGCCAACGGCTATGCCACTAACTACACGTACGATGGCCTGGACCGGCTAACCGAAATTCAGGATCCCTTTAGCAATGCCCTTAACTACACCTACGACCACAACGGCAACCGTTTAAGCGAAACCGATCAGGAAAATCGTGTGACCAGCTACACCTACGATCCCCTGAACCGACTGAAAACCATCCGCGATGCCTTAGACAGCCATCCCGGTACCGGCGGCGAAACCAGCCTGGCTTACGATGCCGTGGGCAACCTGAAAACGTTGACCGATGCCAAGGGCCGGATTACCCGCTTTGCTTACGACAATCTGGATCGGTTGACCGAAAGTACCGATGCCCTGGCCGGTGAAACCGAATATGTTTACGATGAGATTGGTAATTTACTGCAAATGACCAACCCCGAACTGCAAGTAACGGCGTATGCGTATGACAATTTGAACCGCATGATTCAGACCACAGACCCGCTGAGTGGGGTTACCCTGTTTGCCTACGATGAGGTTGACAACCTAACCCAAATCACCGACGACAAAGGTCAACAAACAACCTACGTTTACGATAATCTGGATCGGCTGGTTCAACTGACCGATGCCCTGACCGGCACCACCACGTATACTTACGATAAGGTGGGTAACCAACTCACCCAAACCGATGCCGAAGGCCGTACCGCCACCTATGCCTATGACACCCTGAATCGCCTGAGCCAAATTACTGACCCGCTTAATAATGTGGCCACGCTGGCTTACGACGGGGTAGGAAATCAAACCGGGCTGACCGATGCCAATAATCAATTTACCCAGTACGATTACGATGCCCTGAATCGATTGGCCCAGGTCACGGATCCGCTAAACCAGGTGACGCAATTAATTTACGATAAAGTTGGCAACCAGATTGAACAGGTTGACGCTAAATTGCGCCAGACCGAGTACAACTACGATGCTTTAAATCGACTGGTTGAAGTGACCGATGCCTTGAACGGCGCGACCACCTTTACCTACGATACTATGAGCAACCTGCTAACCGAAACAGACCAGGAGGGCCGTACCACCAGCTACGCCTACGACCCCCTGGACCGGCTGGCGACTGTGACTGCCCCCGCAGACACCAACCCCGGCACCGGTGGTATCACCACCTTTAGCTACGATGCCATTGGTAACTTGTTGCAATTAACAAACTCCAAGGGGCAACTGTCAACCTATGAATACGACCACTTAAACCGGATGGTTGAGTCAACCGATGCCCTAAACGGCACCGCCACCTATACCTATGACAGCCTGAGTAACCTGACCCAAACCACTCAACCCTAACGACCAGCAAACCACCTACCAGTACGATGCCCTGAACCGGATGGTGCAAATAACCGACCCGCTGGCCGGAGTGACCACCTTTACCTATAATGCCGTCAGCAACCTGACCCGGCTAACGAACCCCAACACCCAAACAATGGCTTACGAATTTGATGCCCTGGATCGGTTGGTAACCCTGACCGATGCCTTGAGCGGCACCACCACCTACAGTTACGACCCGGTGAGCAACTTGTTAAGCGAAACCGACCAGGCGGGCCGTACCAATAGCTATGCGTACGATGGGCTAAATAGGCTGGTGCAAGTTACCGATCCATTGGCCGGGGTCACCACCTTTGCTTACGATGAAGTGGGCAACCAGATTGGGCTAACCAACGCCGAGAATCAAACTATTAGCTATCAATATGATGCCTTGAACCGGTTGGCGACCACCACCGACGCCCTCAGCTACACCACCGTCTTTACCTACGACCAGGTTAGCAATTTAACCGCTACCTCCAACGCTTTGGGGCAAACTATGTCATATTCCTATGACAATCTGGATCGGCTGATTGAAATCGTCA
>JAAEPA010000818.1 GCA_024222475.1 Gammaproteobacteria bacterium
GAGCGAAAGCTGCGCTCCAGCGGATTGTTGCGACAGGCATCCAGGATCAGGATATTCACCGGGTTACGGGCCGATTCCATCTTGGCCAGCACCTGCCCTGCATCAATGGCCTCATAGGGGACCTCGTCCTCGGTCTCGATGTCTGCCCCGATGGGGATCAGATAATTGCGGTTATTGACCTGCATACCATGACCGGCATAGTAGAATACCCCCACCTCGGCCTGAGCCAGGGCGCGACCAAAACGACGGATGGCGAGGTGCATCTGTTTTTCATTCAGATCAATATGACGCTGCACTTCAAAACCCAGCGACTTGAGCGTCTCTGCCATATCTCTAGCATCATTAGCCGGATTGCGCAGAGCCGCATCAGAATAGCCCCCGTTGCCGATCACCAACGCTACCCGCTGGGACGCCTGGGCGGTAGGAAACAGCATTAGCGCTAACAATATAAAAAAGGGCAGATGGTAAGCCATTGAGGGTATTCTTGTCGTTCTAAAAATAGTATGTAGGATGCCGGTGAGCCTGCGAACCGCATCGATCGAGTCCTTCCCCAACCGCCAATTTCTCATCAGCTTGACCCGCCCAATCCGCTGAGACGATCCCGCGTCGCAGATACCCATGGAAACTTGAATGCGGC
>JAAEPA010000819.1 GCA_024222475.1 Gammaproteobacteria bacterium
CGGCACTGCTGCCACCACCCAGCCCCAGAAGGATACAGAGAGCGTAGGGAAGGACTGCACGAATAACAGAGGTGCAAGTAACAAGCCGGTATAACCAAATCGAACGATGACCAGTTCGTAGGCGGTATAGTCAGATAAAAATCGCTTGGTCATGGCATCTGCTGATGCCAGACTAAAGGCACAGATAAGTGAGAGGAAAAGCCAGTCCATAGTCTGTTTATTGTTGACGCAGAGAGGTGGGGACAGAGAAGTGTATTTCGCTATTATGGTGGGACGGACTTTAACATGCAGTGGGGGGGGGAAAGGTCTGATAGAAGATAAACCATGGTTGCCGAAGGCCAAAGGAGTAACGGTGTCGGGCAAATTCTCAAGCACAACTTCGGCGAACACCTCAAGCGCCCGACGGCGGGGAAAAGTACGGCGGTATACCAATGATATCCGGCGATAGGTATCCGGCAATTTCAGTTGCCGTACAATAATCCCGCTATCCTTTGCTAAGCCCGTCCTTAAGGCCAGAGCAGGCAACAGCGTACTCCCAAACCCCGCCCCGACCATTTGCAACAACGTTTCCAAACTGGCAGCGCGTAAGTCCGCCATCTCACCTTGTATATCACGCCCCCCCATGTGACACACCTCCATTACCTGTTCGGCAAGGCAATGGCCTTCTGCTAGCAAAAGCAGATCCGCGCTGACCAGATCCTCCTGGAGGATTTTTTTCTTGTTAGAAAACGGATGGCCTCGCGAATAAACCAACCAGAAGGGTTCATCGAATAAGGGGATCGATTCCAAACCCGGATCATCTACTGGCGTTGCCAATAATGCAGCGTCTATTTCGTGCCTTCCCAGGCGCGTGAGTAGCATGTCGGTGAGCTCCTCGGACAGCACCAGTTTCACCTGCGGATACTTCTTTTTCAACGGCCTGAGAATCAAGGGTATGAGATAAGGGCTTAAGGTCGGAATCGCCCCCATGCGCAAGGGACCGGACAGTGGGTCCTGGTGCGACTGCGCCAGTTGCCGTAGCGCATGGGCTTGCTCCAGTATTCGCTTGGCATGCTCGACGATGGCTACGCCCGGAAGTGTTGTACGCACCGAACGTTTGGTGCGTTCAAAAAGGGTCACACCTAAGTCCTGTTCCAGCTTTTTTATCTGACCACTCAGGGTGGGCTGGCTCACGAAACATCGCTCGGCCGCTTGACCGAAATGATGGGTGTCCGCTAATGCGACGAGGTATTTAAGATCTCTGAGGTTCATAGCTTAAACATAATAATCGGTTATATCTATTAATTAGATCATAATAAACGATTTCACAAATATTTCTCCTGTTATTACATTGCCAACCATCCCCAGCGAATGCTGGGTAGGATCGACCCAAAACACGCAAACAGGAGATACCTCATGTCAACAAAGAAGACCATGACCACAACCGCCGGCTGCCCAGTGGCGGATAACCAAAACTCAATAAGCGCGGGACCCCGGGGGCCATTGCTGATGCAAGATGTGCATCTGATGGAAAAGTTGGCCCATTTCAACCGCGAGCGTGTTCCGGAACGCGTAGTGCACGCTAAGGGTGCCGGCGCCTATGGCAGCTTTACCGTAACTGGAGACATATCGAAATACACGCGTGCCGCCTTGTTCTCGAACGTGGGTAATCAGTGTGAAGTCTTCACCCGCTTCTCCACCGTGGCGGGCGAACTCGGCTCGGCTGATACGGTGCGCGACCCGCGCGGATTCGCGGTTAAATTCTACACGGAAGAAGGCAACTGGGATCTAGTGGGCAACAACACACCGATCTTCTTCATCCGCGACCCGCTGAAGTTCCCGGATTTCATCCATTCACAGAAACGCCATCCAGTGACCGGGCTGCGCGACGCCACCATGCAGTGGGACTTCTGGTCACTTAGCCCAGAGTCTCTGCATCAGGTGACCTGGTTGTTCGGTGATCGTGGCCTGCCCTCAACCCTGCGTCACATGGACGGTTTCGGCAGTCACACCTTCAGTCTGTGGAACATCGACGGCGAACGTTTCTGGGTGAAGTGGCACCTGAAGACTCAGCAAGGCATTGAATGCATGACGGTAGAACAAGCCGGGAACATCGCTGCTGACAATCCGGACTACCACCGCGAAGACTTGTACAACAACATACAAGGGGGCAACCATCCGAAATGGACTGCAAAAGTACAGATCATGCCGGAGAAGGACGCCGAGCACTACAATATCAACCCCTTTGACCTGACCAAAGTGTGGCACTACAGCGATTACCCATTGATCGAGGTCGGCGTCCTGGAGCTCAACCGCAACCCGGCAAACCACTTCGCCGAGGTGGAACAGGCGACCTTCAGTCCCGGCAATCTACCGCCAGGACTCGGTCCGTCACCGGATAAGATGCTGCAGGCACGCCTGCAGGCCTATCCGGATGCACATCGCTATCGAATCGGCATCAATCACACCCAGATCGACGTAAATAAACCACGCTGCCCGGTCCACAGCTATCATCGCGATGGCCAGACCCGTTTTGACGGCAACGGCGGTGGGACACCCGTTTACCAACCCAACAGCTTTGACGGCGCGGCGGATAATGCGAACTACGCCGAACCACCACTGCGCATCAAGGGTAACGCCGATCGCTATAACCACCGTGAGGGTAACGACGATTACACCCAGGCCGGCGACCTGTACCGCCTGATGGACGACGATGCGAAGGAGCGTCTCATCAACAACATCGTTGGCGCCATGCAGGGAGTACCCAGGGACATCCAGATCCGGCAGATCGGACATTTCATGAAGGCGGATCCGAATTACGGCGAAGGAGTGGCCAGGGGACTAGGCATCGATCTGGCTGATATCGATTAAACGACGGCCTGAAGGAACCGGGTCAGGGCTGTGTTATTGCGCTAATAATGCAATAGCACAGGCCTGACCCGGTTTTTGTGACCCGGTTTTGTGACCCTGACCCGGTTTTTGTTTGGAAGAAGAGATTTAAGGGGTTAGAGCCCTTTAATGTGGCGATCCAATTGATTAAAAAATAATTAGGGCTCTGAGCACTTTTGCTCAAATCAAGGTTTACTGGATCTGACCCTTTGCGGCCCTGCCCAGCCGCATGATAGCATCGGCCAGTGCAGTAGTCGGAAACGAAGCAAAGGGTACATCGATGGTTCGGCAGTTGATTCGAGTCGTAGTAATAATACTGGGTTGTGCAATCACCGTGTTGCCAGTGCTCTCGCCTATACTGGGCGCCACTGAACAAAAAACTGGCGACGTTCGTTCAATTGCCTTCTTTGGATTTCGGCTTATCAATACCTCCATGGAGCCAGCCGGCGAGCCCGAATATCGACGCATAAAGCTGTTGGACGCCATAATTGAAGATAGGATGAAGGCAACTGGCCGCTATACAATTGTGCCGGTGCCAGAAGACGTCTTGCGCGACGTCGCTAAGGGCCAGGACTTCGGGCAATGCCAGTGCGAGGCCGACTATGGCAAGAAGGTTGGGGCACAGTACAAAAGGTGAGCAACCTGATACTAAATATCAACGTCTACATCGCCGATGTTGAGACAAACCAGTTTATCTTCATCAAGAGCGTTGATATTCGTGGTAACACCGACAAATCATGGACCAGAGGGCTAAACTGGCTGTTGCGCTACTACCTGAAAGACGTGAAATGAAGCTTGGCTTACCCTACAAAAAAACCGTTTGCTTATATTGGCAGCCGATTCTGGGGGTACTCCAATGTTGAGGAATTGGTCGTTTGTCCGGTTTGTACGTGACGGTTGCCTACAAGGCATACTTGGCCCCGCGCTCTTTTGCATATCGATTGGAGTCGCCGTGACCTATCCAGCCACAACGTTCGCTGAAGAAAACATCCCCAAGCTTGTGGGCACATGGAAGGGAGAGAACAAGACAATCTCAGACAAGAAGGGCTTCCGGACCTGGATTAAGACCGTTGTGATCACAGAGCAGAAAGATCGTCGCTTCCGTGGATATTTTACGTACTCAGCCGGCACCAAGCACTTCTTTGGCGTGATATTCCCGGACAACATTTCGTTGTCCTGGGTCGCATCAGACAGCAAAGGTTATAACCACGGGCGAATTCTTGGTCCTGATCGCATTAGCGCTTGCTATATTGAATCCTGGGAGGAAGCAACTGCGGGCTGTGCGGAGCTGACACGTCAATCCGCGGGACGTTAAATGTTCCACCGCGTTCAGAATTGTCATCTACCGAGTTATTGTTCAAGATCCAAACCAGGGCACTAACAACTGACTACAGCTCTGCTCTCGTAGCCGCCAAGCACTTCGGCTTATGGCCCGAGTCTGAAATGCTTAAATCGAGTATTTTCGGTCCGCTTTTGAAGTATCCTTTGCATTTCTGAGGTTCCCGGCGGTCGCCTCTGAAGGTGACGTGATAGAGTGCGTTTGAGAATTCGATGCGAAGTGGTCTTGCCATTAGAGGAAGATATCATACGGAGAGTCTAAGATATAGACCTGACCCCGACGATCTTGACCCCGACGATCCTGTGGAGAGTCTAAGATATAGACCTGACCCCGACGACCGACGATCCTGTGACCCCGACGATCCTGCTGCTCTGAATACGCCTTGTAAGCTGGCTTCCATGCGACTCTTCCTTTCTCTTGGCTTGATTGGTTAG
>JAAEPA010000820.1 GCA_024222475.1 Gammaproteobacteria bacterium
CCCGGCAGGCACCGTGAGTTCCCCTCCGTCGTAATTCAGTAGCAGGTGCCAGGTCTTGGCGTAGCCCAGGATCAAGCCGACCACTTCCCGCCCGATGTCGGTCACCAGCGCCTGCCGGGTCAGGGTCTTGCCCAGCAGATCAACCGCCTGTTCCAGTTTCGCCAGCCCCTGTTGGGCCAGCCGGTGCTCGTTGAGGTTATAGCCCTGGGTTAGGTGCTCGCGCAATACGCGGGTGGCCCACTGGCGGAAACGCACGCCGCGCTGGGATTTGACCCGATAACCGACGGATATGATGACGTCCAGGTCGTAGTGTTCGATCTCACGGCGGACCTGCCGTTTCCCCTCCTGACGAACTATCCGGAATTTCCGGATAGTTGCCTCGCGTTCCAGCTCGCTTTCTTCAAATACATTGCCGATATGTTCATTGATGGTTCGGATATCCTTGTCAAACAGCTCCGCCATCTGCTTCTGGCTCAGCCAGACGGTCTCCCCCTCCAGCCGCACTTCGACCTGCTGCGCATCCGCCTCGAAGATGACGATGTCACTCATACAGCCTCCCTGCTGAGTCACGGACGAACCGGTTAATTGGTCCGAAGTCCTCGTTGCAGGCGTAGACTGACTTCCAACCAAGCTGCTGTTCCAGGTAGTCGGCGGTGGTCTGCTGGACGAGGGTGTCTTCGGTGTAGGCCGTTGGGCTCATGATTTGTTGCTTTTTCAATCTTTCCTATTGAACTTCCTATTGAACTTCCTATTGAACTTCCTATTGAACTTCCTATTGAACTTCCTATTGAACTTCCTATTGGCAAACCGCCACGATTTGCCAAAATCTCTCAGATAGATAACTTACTGATAACTCGGTATTTTCATCCTGAATGGTTCGTTTATTGAACAAAATAATCGTGATTTGCGAACTGATTTGCCGATTTCATATTCAATAGCCCGTCAAACAGACCAGTACCGCCGCCAACGCTTTTCGCCTTGACGCCTGACCACTCCTTCTGAAACAAGCACTTTGAGTTGCCTTCAAGCCAGGCCGTTCTCATCTAAACCCGAGAAAGCGCGTCTAAATGAAACACACAAAAACATCTTTAATATCATATACATACTAAGTAATTGATACTATTACTTCATCTAATATTTCGTTTTTTTGTCTAAAATTAACGTCCATTTAGAGCTTCTTCCCGAGCCGACGCTGCGAATAGTCCTGTCTCGCCTGGACATTGCATAAAGTAAGTTCCTGACCTTGTTTCGCTTTTGTTTCTCGTCAAGGACATCAGACAGTTTGTCCATCAACAGCATGTCGATATCCTTTCGACTGGCGTGGCCATATTTCCTCAGGTACTCGATAACCATTTTCTTATAATGCGCGTCATCAAACGCGCGACTCTTAATGTATTGAGCCTTATCGTCGGTAGCTGACGCGATGTGAGCAGCAACAAATAACCTTGGATAGCGTCCCTCAACCAGCTTCTGTCGGCGCAGGCGTCTCGCCTCATCCCTGCCAATGGCGTGCCGCTTTTGAACTTGATCCAACAGAATTACCGTTTCCAGCGGCAAGTCTCGATGCTCCATCAATGCTGCCGTATAGTGCGGATCAATGACTTTCCCATAGATAGTCACCAGGACCTTATCGAGATTCGACGTATCAAAGTCGGGTAACGGATAGAAACGTTCGCGCTGTTCTGTAAACATTCTTCGGATACCATAGCCCATCGTGTCTATCATGTTTACATTCACCATGGCGTCGGCCAAAAATCGGTTACGGTAACGTTGAGGTGTTTTGTCACCCAGGGTGTAATCAGCCAGATTACCTTCAAAGAAGCGTCCAGCACTTTCGAACTGCAACTGATCGATCGTTTCGGTCACAATCACGCGCGATTGCAGGCCGTAGTCCTGGTGCACGATAGCGTTGTGCAGCGCTTCCAGGACAACCCATTTTTCGTGCTTGAGTACTTCTAGCGGTACCAGCTGATTGAACACATCAATCTTCTGCATGGTGTTACGAATACGCGAATATAAGTCGCTGGTTGTCATCAGAAACGGTGGTCCAAAGTGTTCGTATGCCTGTTCTTCTGTTTTTAACTGCCATGTGATCTGAGCAACTGCAGGTTGAAGATGATGCACGGCTTCAGGCTGCCCAAGCAGTAAAATCGCGGTACGCGTGATCTGGCCACCAATGGTGATTTTGGCACGATCCAAAAAAATTTCTACTGACCAGGAGTCAATATCAGTTGCGAACGGCTTATTCTTGTTCTTGGCGTGAAAATTTGCACGGGCGATTGCAATCGCCTGCGGATTGAGATCATCAAGTGAGGCATCCGCACATATTTTTGCAGACCAATCATCGATCATCGCCTGTGAACGGATTGTCTCCAATTCCTGCAAATTGAGCGGACCAATGGACTCGCCGTCGCGTCCGTACCAATGCCCTTTCCAAGCAGTGGGTACACTTTGCGGAGCCGGGGGAATCAGGAATATCACTACGCGGCCATGGGGATGATCGACAACGTGAATATCAAGAAATGTGAGATTGCCGCTCGTTTGTGCCGCGACTTCCTGTTTAAGGTTGTTGAGATCAGTGGGATTTTCACGGAAACGACTACCGCAAATCGAACGGTCGTTGTCGACTACGCCGAACACCAACCAACCGCACGCCTGATTTTTCAAATTGGCTTCGTTTGAGAGTGCGGAGAAATATTTGCCGAGCTTGTTGAAGTCATACTGATTCCTGGCTTCTTTAAACTCAACCCATTCAGTCTCATGCGGGAGCGTCAGTAGCTGCTCAAGCTGTTGAAGAAGTTCGGATTGCTTCATATCGCCACCTTCCCATCCATCAAACGCGGCAGGAGTAGGTCGCGGGCTTTGGTAAGAGATTGATTGCATTTCGTGAGTCTCTCAATCTGATCATGCATGATTCCCGTATGCTCTTCGAAGAGAATCAGAATTTTGTTGTCAGGAAGAGGTAGTGTTCTACTATGAGCATAGTCCCTATTGAGACCGGGAACTGCGACATCGGTGTTGATGAACTGGGTGTGCAGTAGGGCGTAATAGAGATGCGTGGTACAAAACTCGGCCTTGATGTAATAGACCGTGTCGATTGGGTGAAAGTCACTCGTGCACCAGTATACGCTGCCAACATTACCTTTTCGGCCAACGACAATTGCTGGCCCTGTGACCATTGCTTTCTCGTGCGTACCGATGACACCACTTGACCCGTAGACTGGATACGGACCTGGGATGCGATCGTCCTTCTTGAGCGCCTTTCCATATTTGAACGGTGAGACGTCGCCAATAGGTTTCTTATCCCACCCCTCCGGCACGCCGTCTTTGATTTTGACGTGTTCGTGACCGGGAAAGCGGAGGTGGATGAACCATTCTTTGTAGAGCAGCCGTGCGGCCTGTTCCAGCAACTGTATCCGCCGCCGGTTGTTTTCGATCAGGTCGTCGTAGGCGGAGAGGATGGAGGCGATGCCCCTTTGCTGATAGACATTTCTTGTAACGCGGACCTTTCGAGCATGAAGGTCATTTCGGTTAACCCCGGGAACCGCAGCTTTGTTACTTGATGTTCCGGTAAGGATATCCTTCAAAAAATAGGCGGAAAACCGCTGGTCATTCCCTTTGAAATCTTGAACATAAAGGGCAGTATTTAGAGGCCAGAATTCTTTTTGAACAAAAAACACCTCACCGAGCGTACCGTATCGCCCAGTTACGACTCCCGGTCCCTGAACTCTTGATACATTATGATGCCCGGTGATACCTGATGACGACACAACTGGAACATCTCCGTCCTGCCTTTTCGATGTAGGAAGATCGTACCCTCTTTTCAAGGTTAGGAATTCTCCGAGACTAATGGTTTCCCAACTCATACCCCCAACCCCTCAAAATTCCTTTTAATGGCCAAAAATAAGGGTAAAGAGTGAAGTGTGAAGTTTGAAAACCCACGCCTCCTCTTCCTTTCACACTTCAAACTTCTCACTTCAAACTTCAATCGCAGCGCGGTCAGTGCGGCGGTAAAATCCGACAGCGGGTGGAGGCTTTCGCCTTCATCAGTTTTCTGTTCGAAGCAGCGTGAGGCTTCGTCCAACATGCGGCGGCAGTAACCGGAAACCAGTTCCAGATAGCGCTGCGATTCACCCCGGTAGAGCCAGGCGATGGCTTGCAGGTTTTGCTGTTGCTCGGGGGAAAAATCGTAGATCTTGCGCGTGACCTTGCGGTAGACATTGCGCGCATCGATCATGAGGACTGTATCCTTCCCCCTCACCCTAGCCCTCTCCCCCGATGTGGGCGAGGGGATAAGCGGTTTGTCGCGATCGAAGAACCACAGCTCGCAGGGCACGGTGCGGGTGTAGAAGAAGTTGGAGCGGATGGCGATCATGGCGTCCACGTCGCCGGTCTTCACCAGTTTCTGCCGCAGCTTGGCCTCGCCGCCGCCGGCGCTGGAGGCCTGGGAAGACATGACGAAGCCGGCGTGGCCCTGGTCGTTCAGGTAGCTGTAGAAGTAGCTGATCCAGATGTAGTTGCCGTTACTGACCTTTTCTTTTTTGTTGACGCCGGGCAGGCCGAAGGGCAGGCGCGGGTCGCTCTTGACCTTGTCGGCGTCGATCTCGTCCACGTTGAAGGGCGGATTGGCCATCACGTAGTCGGCCTTGCCGACCAGTTCGTGCGGGTCTTCGTAGTAGGTGATGGCCTTCTGGATGTCGCCTTCCAGGCCGTGGACGGCCAGGTTCATCTTAGCGAGCCGGATGGTGGTGGCGTTCTTCTCCAGACCGCGGAAGGTGAGCCGCTCGGTGGGGCTCTGACCGTGTTCCTCGACAATGCGTGCGCTCTGCACGAACATACCGCCTGAACCGCAGGCCGGGTCCAGCACGGTGCC
>JAAEPA010000821.1 GCA_024222475.1 Gammaproteobacteria bacterium
GGCGGTATGGCATTTTTGCCGGTGACCAGGTCGCGGACCAGCCTGTTGTCGGACGTATTGACCCAATAGGGTTGGGCGGTCGCGGATGAAAAGCGGGCATCGGTGGCATATTGCATGATCGACCAGGGATTGTAGATGGTGTGCGGACCGAAACGATAACCGTTGTACCAGTTGCTTACTTCCTCCCTGCGATCCTGTAGATTGAAATCGTCGAGCACCCGCTCCACCTCCGTTTCGGTGAACCCAAAACGTTGGGAAAATTCCGCATCGAGAATGGTGCACACCCTGGGATTGTTGAAGCCCGAGAAAATGGATTCCTTGGCGATGCGCAGGATGCCGGTCAGCACGCCCTTTTCCAGGTGGGTGTTGTCTTTGAAGGCGCCGCTGAGCAGGTTGCGCATGAAGCCGATGATTTCCTCATAGTATTGATGGCGATAACCGGCATGGATCGGGGCATCGTATTCATCCACCAGCACGATGGCTTTTTGGCCCGTGGCGCGGTGGAGCAGCTTGGACAACACTTTGAGGGAACGCTGCAGCATGGCGGGATTGGGATCCTCGGATGAAAGCGTTTCGATAACCCTGCGATCGGCTCGGGTGGGTACGGCCTTCTCGATCATACTCATGTGATGGTCGAAGAGGTCGGCCAACATCAGGGCCATTTCCGAAAGGCAGCTCCGGTAATCGGAAAACTTCACGTCCTTGAAGGTCAAAAAGATGGTGGGATAACGGCCGCAACGGGCCATGATATCGGGTTGCCCGGCAACCTCCAGACCCCCGAACGGAGCCGCGCCTTCTTCTTGGGCAATGTCGAAGAAATAATGCAACATGGAGAGATTGATGGTCTTGCCGAATCGCCTGGGTCTCGGCAGCAGGATGACCTTGGCGCCGCTATGAACCACATCCGTGATCAGCAGTGATTTGTCAACATAATAATAATCACCGGTTCGAAGCTCTTTGAAATCCGAGATGCCGATGGGAATTTGCCGTGCCACGGGTGCCTCCATCTCCTTAATCATAGCAGTTGTCCATCGGGAAATGGAAGTTGCGCTGGTTTTTATCAGCAATTCTCATGTTGGCTGATGAGGCGGGCTCGGAGAGCGATAAAGCAAGGAAAAAACTAAAAAGGTCGATGTTTTCAGGGAAATACGGGGGATTTCGCGACTCTGGAGAGTCGCGCCACGGGAATCCGGTTTTTATCCCGACGCGTCGGGACAGGATCACGATGCCGGTTGCTGCTCTGGGCGGGATGATGGATCCCGGCTCCCTTCACTCGCCGTGGCCCGGAGGAAGAACGGTACCTGGAGCTCAAATATGAGTTGAGGTTACAGCGCAAGAGATGGCGTTTGATCACGGCCCCCCTATGCTGAAGCAAGGGCTAAGGCGGCCGGACGGTTCCGCTGAACA
>JAAEPA010000822.1 GCA_024222475.1 Gammaproteobacteria bacterium
CCAACAAGCCGTTTATCGTTTCTGTTGCACCTCTTGTCGGTTTGCGCAGCTTTAAACACTCATCCCAAGGGCCTTTTTCCTACTATTGATAACTCATCGGTAAAATCCGACAGGTTACTCGGCGGGGACCATCTAAATGTCAAAGATCGTAACTAACGAGATCAAAGAAGTTACGGATTGCTGCTTGGTTATTCGACATGATGCCACGAACACTTTGAACCAAATGGTTCGCAAAACACTCTCGATAACCCTCGCCATGCTCGCGGGGGGTTACTTCGTGGCACTAGGGGTGATAGCTCTAGTAGTTGGCTCACCGATCTATCTGATCCAACAAATCTCAAAACGACCTTCAACAAGTGATTAGCCCTGGCCGTTAGAACCCTGTCCCGCTAGGGGACAGAATACCTTTAAGACGCCCCTCGGCTTAGCCTTCCAATCCCTCACTATGGGATCGATCATTCTGCTTTACACATTGCCTGGCGATACTTCCAGCCATAAATCGCTGCAAAAATACAGACCAGCGCGAATACTACGATGATCAGGCGCTTAATCATGGACCCTGAATTCAGGTAACATTACTTACTGGTTGCTGTTCCAGACGGTTGAGTAGCCCGGGGAAAATTTATCATCGGCTGCTCTTGGTCAGACTCTCGATCCGGATAGTCTACGCGATTGGCCGTTGCTTCGGCCTGCTCTATCCAGCCGCCACCCATCGCTTTGTACACACCGATTAAAGCCACATACAGATCCCGCTGTTTTCGCGTATTTTCTAATTGAGTATCAAACAACCGCCGTTCGGCATCCAACACCTCGATATAACTGACATAGCCCTCGTTATATCGAGTATATGCAAGGTTTGCATACTCTTGAAGAGCATCCACCTGGCGTGTCTGAGCAGCCAGTTCCTGGCGAGACTTTTGGGTCGAAATCAACGAATCATCGACCTCTCGAAATGCCGTTTGTACGGCCTGCAGGTAGGAGATCAAGACCTGTCGCTGAACCGCTTCTGATACCCGCACCTGGGCATCGATGCCGCCGCCGGCAAAGATCGGACCGAGCAACGACCCGCCCAGGCTCCAGACACTGGCGGAACTACTCAGCAGATTAGACAGCTCAGGGCTGGCAAAACCAAATAGCCCAGTCAATGATATGTTTGGAAAGTACGCTGCGCGGGCCACACCTATTGCAGCATTGGCGGAAATAAGATTCTGTTCCGCCTGACGAATATCCGGCCTTCTCGCCAATACTTCAGACGGAATACCTTCGGGTATCGGCGGTAGAATCAACGCATCGATGCCCTTGCCTCGCTGGACCGACCCGGGATTGCGTCCCAATAAAACCGATATGGAATTCTCCAGCAACGCGATCTGGCGCTCAATGGCCGGCACTCGAACGGCGGCCAACTCATATTCCGAACGCGCCTGGGCCACTTCCAGTTCGGATACGACCCCCCCTTCCAGCTGATCCTCGAACAAGGTCAGCGATCCACGGCGCTTTTGCAGGGTAGCCTGTGCAATCTCTAGTTGACGATCAAGACTGCGCAATCCAACATAACTGGTCGCTACGGCAGACACCAATGTCAATATTACCGTGCGCCGGCCTTCTTCTGCCGCCAGCAGATCAGCACCCGCGGCCTCCTTTGCACGCTGAATCTTGCCCCATAGATCCAGCTCCCAACCTACATTCAGACCGGCCTGAAATGTGTTATTCACTCGCGATCCACCGCCAAAGGTTTCGCGTGATGCCTGATTGCGGCTGGCTGAACCGTCATAACCTATCTGCGGATAGAATCCGGAACGGGCAATATCCACCCGTGCCGCAAACTCTGCCACCCGTGCCGCGGCGATGCGTACATCACGGTTGTTTTCCAGCGCAATACGCACCAGATCATTCAACACCGGATCAGAAAAACCCTTCCACCAGTTGGTATTGGCAATATCCGCTGCATCCTCCGGTTGTATACGCCAACGCTGCGGGGTATCCACGACCGGCTTGACGTAATCCGGACCCACGACCGTGCATCCTGTCGTCAACAACAGTAAGGCAACTGTCAGTGTTATTTTATTCATACTAGCTACCCTCCGAGCCGCTGGCCGCATCCACTTTACGGCCACCGGCCAGCTTCTCCTTGGTGGCGGTGATCAGGTAATAAAACAGGGGTACAAAGAACAGCGCCAGGGTCGTTGCGCCGACCATGCCGCCGATAATGCCGGTACCGATCGAATGACGGGCATTGGCTCCTGCCCCACTAGCCAGCACCAGGGGCATGGCGCCGAGAATAAATGACAACGAGGTCATCAATATAGGTCGCAGTCTGAGGCGAGCCGCCTCCAGCGCCGCCTCGAAAGGCGCCAAGCCTTCCTTATATTTCAACTCGGCGAATTCGACGATCAGGATGGCATTTTTCGCCGACAGGCCAATCAGCGTGACCAGCCCGATCTGGAAGTACACATCATTTTCCATGCCCCGCAGCCAGACCGCCACCAGGGCCCCAAATATACCAAAGGGTACTGCAGTAACCACCGCCACAGGCAATGACCATTGCTCGTACTGGCCGGCTAAAATCAGGAACACCATGACCAGGGCAAAGACAAAAATAACCGCCGAGGTGCCACCAGCCTTCTTTTCTTCGAATGCCTGACCAGACCATGCATAGCTGAAGCCTTCCGGCAGGGTTTTCGTCGACACCTCTTCCATGACTTGAATCGCGTCACCCGAGCTGTACCCACTCTCAGCATCACCAGTAATCTTGGCAGCGGTAAAACCATTGAAGCGCGAGACCAGATCCGGACCCACCATATACTCGGTATCGACCAATGCCGACATGGGCACCATTTCGCCTGCTCTTTGGCGAACAAAGATATTCTGCATATCTTGCGGTTTCTCGCGAAATTGCGGCTCGGCCTGCAAGATCACCTGCCAAACGCGGCCATACTTGTTGTACTGGCTGACGTACAATGAGCCGAACAGGGTCTGCAGGGAGGCGAAAATATCCTGCACCGGCACCCCCAGGGTTTCGGCCTTGGCGCGGTCCACATGGGTCATCAACTGCCGGGATGCCGCATTTATGGTACTGTTGAGACGGGTCACTTCAGGACTGGCATCCGCCTTCGCCATGAGTTCTTTGGTCATTTCGGCCAGCCGGGTTACCCCGCCTTCACCTCGATTTTGCAACCAGAATTCGAAACCGCCTTGGGTCCCTAAGCCCGGTATGGATGGCGGATTGATCGGGATCACGATCCCTTCTTTCAAGGCCCGTAGACGCGGCGTCACGTAGGCCATCAAGGCATTCACCGATAAGGAGGGGTCGGCACGCTGATCAAAGTCCTTGAAGGCCACAAATACCGTACCCGCATTGGTCTTGAACTGGCCATCGATCAGGCTGTAACCCGCCAATACCGAGTAATCCTGCACCGCCGGGTGCTTTGAAAAGATTTCGGCAACCTTCTGAGTCAATTCCTCGGAACGATCCAGGCTGGCGCCGTCAGGCAAAATCACCGCGGCAAACATATAACCCTGGTCTTCCTCAGGAACAAAACTGCCGGGGATGATCTTAAACAGGCTCACCAATCCGAACAACATGGCTGCCAGCAGTATCAGGGAGACGCTGGTACGTTTCATGGTCAGGCTGACGCCACCGGTGTAACGCCCGGTCAGCCCTTCGATCCAGGCATTAAACCAGCCGAAAAAGCCCCCGGGTGCCGCGCCGCGAGGTTTCAGTAACAAAGAGGCCAGCGCCGGGGTGAGCGTGAGTGCTATGAAACTGGAAATGGCGACGGATATGGCAATGGTGATGGCAAACTGCTGATATAACACCCCGGTGGTGCCGCTGAGAAATGCCACGGGTACGAACACGGCGATCAATACCAGCGTGGTCGCGATGACCGGCCCGGTCACCTCATCCATAGCACGGAAAGTGGCATCCCTGGGAGACAGGCCTAAGGCTTCCATATTGCGTTCCACATTCTCTACCACCACGATGGCATCGTCACAGACAATGCCTATAGCCAGTACCAACCCGAACAGGGTGAGCAGGTTGATGGAAAACCCCAGCGCCGTCATACCCACGAAGGTCCCCACGATGGAGACCAGGATGGCGATAGTAGGGATCAGGGTGGCATTGACGCTCTGCAAGAACAAATAGGTCACCAGGACCACCAGGATGATGGCTATGATCAGGGTTTCTACGACTTCATCGATAGAGGCCTGGACAAACTTGGTGGTATCCAGCGATATCGAATAATCAATGCCTTCCGGGAAACTGCGCTTGAGCTCCTCCATCAGCTGGCGCAGATTCTTCGAGACCTCCACGGCATTGGATCCGGGTTGCTGATACACAGCGATAAATGTCGTCGGCTTGCCATTCAAGGAAGACCTGAGCATATAGGCCTTCAGACCTTCCTCCGCCCTACCAACATCCTTGAGTCTAACGATAGCGGTACCTTTGGGGTCGGCCCGTAAGATGATGTCCTCGAATTCAGCAGCCTCCGAGAAGCGTCCACCGGTCACCACCGGAAAGGTCATCTCCACCGGTTCACGGGTTGGCGATTGCCCAAGGCTACCCACTCCAAATTGCTGATTTTGCGCACTGACAGCCACCTGGACATCCTTTGCCGTCAGACCCAGGCTGGCCATGCGGTCCGGCTGCAGCCACAAACGCATCGCGAGATCCGGCAATCCCATGATCTGCGCCTGATTGGCGCCTGGCACACGCTTGATGGCATCCAGCACATACAAGTTGGCATAGTTGCCGATAAACTTTTCGTCGTACCGGTCATCCGGCGAATACAGCCCAATCAACATCAGAAAGCTGGAGGAGCGTTTCTCAACCGTCACTCCTGCCTTACTCACAACATCGGGCAACTCTGGCAAGGCCTGGCCTACCCGGTTATTGACCTGTACCTCCGCGGTATCCGGGTCGGTATCGATATCGAAATACACCGTCAGCGTCATCTGCCCGGTCGCCGAACTGGTAGACTGCATATAGAGCATGTTGTCCACACCGTTTACCTTGGTTTCGATCGGCGCTGCAACACTATTGGCAACGGTCTCTGCATCGGCGCCGGGATAACTGGCGCTGACCGTGACTTGTACTGGAGTGATCTGCGGATACTGAGTAATCGGCAGACTCGACATGGCGACCAAACCGGCGATGACCACAATGATGGACAGTACCGAGGCCAATACCGGCCGTCTTATGAAAACGTGAGAAATCATGATCTATTCCGCCGGTGGGGGATTCAGGAGGGATCTTTAGCCGCTGCAGCCTCGGTGGGCTGGGCAATGGTCAGCGCAGCACCCGCACGCACCTTTTGCGCGCCCTCGACCACTACGGTTTCTCCATCGTTGAGGCCTTCATCGACAAACCACTGATCCTGATACCAGTTACCCACGGTGATGGGACGAAACTCGGCCTTGTCTTCTTTATTGATAACCCAGATGAAACTGCCTTTAGGCCCCTGCTGAACCGCACGTTTGGGCACTAGAACGGCCTTCGGGCGCACCGCTCCCTTGATCCAAGCACGGACAAACTGACCCGGGCGCAACAAGGTTTGGGGATTGGCGACCTCGGCACGGATCAGAAAGGTGCCGGTTTCTTCACTGAGTGAGGCGTCAGCAAATGTAATCTTTCCCTTGTGGGGATAAACGCTTCCATCCGCCAAAACAACTTCTACTTCATAGCCATCGTCTTCAGGCAGCTTCAGCAAACCACTTTTTTCGTTTTCGCGTTGTTTGAGTAATTGGTTTTCAGAAACACTGAATTCTATCCACATCGGATCGACCTGGGCAACATAGGTCAACGGGTCCGCCCCCTTACCAATGAAAGCTCCTTCACGTTGGGTGGCGAAACTAGAAAGCCCGCTGACCGGTGAGGCGATCATGGTGTAACCAAGATTCAGTTCTGCTTGAACGACATTCGCCTGGGCGACCTCAACCGCGGCCGCCGCCGTCCGATAGGTGCCTTGTGCATCGTCCAGCTCTTTCTGAGCAACGGCCTTCTTTTTTACCAATGGTCGCGCCCGATTAAGATTGATTTTAGCGGTGGCTGCCCTGGCTTGTTGCTGGGCCAGTTCAGCCTTAGAAGCCTGTAACTTCGCCTCAAACGGCTTGCGGTCCATTTCGAACAGTAGATCTCCGTTTTCAACGAATTCGCCTTCGGTATAGTGCCGCTTCTCTAAAAACCCCTCAACCCGCGAGCGGATCTCCACCCTTCGGGAACTTGCGGTCTTGCCAACGAATTCAAAGGACACCGGGGTATCCTGCGCCTCGATCGTATAGGCGACGACCTCCAAGGGTTTGCTCTCGGCGGGATCTGGTACGGAATCTTGGCAAGCCGTGATGAGAACGGATAAGAACAGACCGGCGATACCAGCCTGCACAAATAGTAGTTTTTGTAACCCCATTTCCGGAACCCTTGCCCTGGTGTATTTTTCGGATTATTGTTGATGCCCTATCCAGGCTATTAACCCGGACATTTCATAAATTACACGCGTCCTCGCTCGATCCTCGTGTAAATTCATGAAACATCCGGGTTAAGTATACGCATTCATGGCAACTCAAACTAGGAGACTGTCCGAAAACAGCAAAACCAGCGATTTCACGAATATTTATCTATAAAGCCAAATATAGCTATTTTACAAATTAGCCGAGTTCTCGGACAGCCACCTAGCGGTAATTATCGCATTTTGTAAAGATTCATATACAATCCTAGCATTCGCTCAATCTTAGGACTCTCCGTCATGCTATCACCCCTCCCCATACTCCTCAGCATTTTGTTCATCCTGCTGCTGCTCGCCGGGTGTGGCGAAGAACCGGCCCCGGTTGCCCAGGACATCAGCCGACCGGTCAAGACTCTGCTCATTGAGTCTTCGGAGACCGGTGGGGTGCGTAACTTCCCTGCTCGTATCGATGCCAATCGCAAAGCGGAGCTGGCCTTCCGGGTCCCGGGCAAGGTGCAGGAATTGCTGGTCAAAGAGGGCGATCAGGTGACTGAGGGCCAGGAGGTGGCCAAGCTGGATCCTAAGGATTTTCAGATTGTGGTCAACGACCGTCAGGCCAGCTTCGATAATGCACGAAAAAATTACATTCGAGCCCAGGAGCTGATTAAAGAGGGCAATATTTCAAAAGTGGACCACGATAAACTGGAGGCGAATTTCAAGAGCGCTCGCGCCGCCCTGGAGGCCGCCCGTCAGGACCTGGAGTACACCAGCCTCAAGGCACCCTTCACGGGCTCTATCGCGAGGCGCCATATCCAGCGCTTCGAAGAGGTCCAGGCCAAGCAGTCCGTCCTGTCACTGCAGAACGTGACCGAGCTGGAGGTCAAGTTCAACGTACCCGAATCCATTATCCGCGGCATCCGCACCGATGCGACCGGGCGGGGAAAGCAACGGGACCAGATCAAGATCTTCGTCACTTTCGTGGACCTGCCTGGGCGGGAGTTCCCCCTGACCTTCAAGGAAATCGCCACCCGGGCGGACGCCAAGACCCAGACCTTCGAGGTCACCTACACCATGGAAAAACTGGACAATGCCACGGTCTTGCCCGGCATGACCGCCACGGTGACGGTGGACCTCTCCCTGATTCAGGACAAAGAAGCACAGGTCTTTACCGTGCCGGTGAGCGCAGTGGTGGGGGATTACAAGCTCGATCCCCGGATCTGGACGGTGGATAGAGAGTCGATGACCGTCAACCCGCAGGCGGTCAAGGTCGGGCGTATGTTAGGGAACCGTATCGAGGTACTCGAAGGCATAAAGGTCGGCAACCACATCGTCACCGCCGGTACCCCCTTCCTGGTGGAAGGCATGAAAGTCACCCTGTTGCCGGAGCTGGAACAGGCCGCGCCTCGGCTCGATGACCCGAAGCAGTAATAGTGCATCGATAGCTTTTCGGTTATTGGACAGCGGAACAATCAGAGGCGCTTCATGAACATCGGCGAATATTCAGTCAAAACACCGGTCATCTCCTGGCTACTGGTCATCATCATGGTGGGCGGCGGCCTCTGGGGCTTCGAGCAGATGGGCAAACTGGAAGACCCGGCCTTTACCATCAAGCTGGCCAAGATCATTACCCTCTACCCCGGTGCCACCGCCCAGCAGGTACAGGACGAGGTGACCTATCACATCGAAGATGCAATCCAGAAGATGGAACAGGTCAAGAACCTGAAGATGTCCATCTCCCGTCCTGGGGCATCGGACATCATGATTGAGTTCAAGGACAAGTACAGAGCCGAGGCCTTTCCCAATATCTACGATGAACTGCGGCGCAAGATCGCCGACATGAAGGACAAGCTGCCACCTGGAGCAGGAGAACCCATGATCATCGATGAGTTCGGCGATGTCTATGGCGCTTACTACGCCCTGCACGGTCCCGGTTACACCTGGCGTGATCTATGGGACTTCGCCGACCAGCTCAAACGCCAACTGGTGCTGGTCCCCGGGGTGCGCAAGATCTCTATTGGCGGCGAGCAAAAAGAGGTAGTCTATCTGGAGATGTCCCGCTCCCGCCTGGGTGAGTTGGGAATCTCACTGGAAAACATCGGCAAAATACTCCAGTCACAGAACGTGGTCTCGGATGCCGGCAATGTTCGGGTGGGTGACGAATACCTGCGTATCGAACCTACCGGTGAGTTCACCTCGGTGACGGCCATCGGCGACGTCCTGATCGGTTCCGACGACAAAAAGCTGATCTATCTCAAGGATATCGCCACCATTATCCGCGCCTATGAAGAAGTGCCGGGTCAGCAGTATTACGTCAACGGCCAGCCAGCCCTGACCCTCGGCATTTCCATGCAGGAGGGCGAGAACGTAGTGGCGGTTGGCCGGGATTTGGCGCAGCGCATCGATGAACTGATGCCCATCGTGCCGGTGGGAATAGATCTCACCCCCATCTATGATCAGCCCACTGAGGTCTATAACTCGGTCAACGGCTTTATTGTCAGTGTCGCCCAGGCGGTGGCCATCGTCATCGTCGTACTGCTACTGTTCATGGGGGTGCGGGTGGGGCTCATCATCGGCGCGGTGCTGCTGATCACCGTGGCCGGCACCCTGCTGATCATGACCCTGGAAGGTATCGAATTGCAGCGCATCTCCCTGGGCGCCCTGGTGATCGCCCTGGGGATGCTGGTGGACAACGCTATCGTGATCGCCGAGGGCATGATGGTACGCATGCAAAGCGGCATGGATGCAGCCCGAGCTGCCGGCGAAGCGGTCGGCAAAACCATCTGGGCCCTGCTGGGGGGCACCGCCATCGGCATTCTCGCCTTCTCCGCCATTGGCCTGTCACCGGACAGCACCGGCGAGTTCGCCAACTCTTTGTTCTGGGTGATCCTCTATTCGCTGCTGCTCTCCTGGGTCACCGCCATCAGCACTACCCCGCTGCTGTGCGCTCTGCTGCTCAAGCCGGGGGCCAGTACGGAGGGGGAGCAGAAAGACCCCTACGGTGGCGCGGTGTTCCAGATGTTCCGCGGCTTCGTGGCGCTCGCCATCCGGCTGCGCTGGATGACGGTGGCGGTGGTCGTAGGCCTGTTCGTGCTGGCCCTGGTGGGTTTCGGCAGCGTCAAGCAAGCCTTCTTCCCCGAGTCCAACACGCCGCTGTTTTTTGTCGATATATGGGAGATCGAGGGCACCGATATCCGCAAGACCCGCGACGACACCCTGCAGGTTAGTAAATACCTGCGAAGTCTGGAGGGAGTGGCCCAGACCAGCACCATCGTCGGCGGTCCCCATCAGCGTTTCACCCTGGTCTACGATCCCAGAGATATTTCCCCTGCCTATGCCCAGATCATCGTCCAGGCCGACAGCCGTGAGCACATCCCCGAGATCTGGAAACAGGTGGAGGATTACATGCGCGCCGAGATGCCCTGGATCGACCCTATAGTCAAACCCCTGCGCATCGGCCCTGGACGCGATAGCAAGATCGAGGCACGCTTTCACGGGACTGACCCCGAAACATTGCGGCAACTCTCCGAACAGGCCCAAACATTCATGCGTGCCGATCCCCAGGCCAAGGATATCCGCGACGACTGGCGCCAACCGGTGAAGCTGATCAAGCCCATCTTCAACGAACAGGTGGGGCGCCAACTCGGCATCACCCGGGAGGAACTAGCCAGTGCGTTACAGTATGCCTTTGACGGCACCGCGGTAGGCCGCTATCGCGACGGAATCCGGGTACTGCCTATCCTGGTCCGCGCGGTTGGAGTTGAACGCGACGACGTAGGCAATCTACAGGACATCCAGGTATGGAGCCCGGTGCTGCAAAAGGCCGTGCCCGTAGCCCAAGTGGTAAGTCGCTTTGAGACCCTGTGGGAAAACACGGTCATGCGCTCGCGCAATCGCATGCAGACGATCATCGCCTCCTGCAACCCCACCGGCGAGCTGGCCACACCCCTGTTTGAGCGACTGCGGCTGCAGATCGAGGCGATGGAACTGCCACCGGGCTATGCCCTCTCCTGGGGCGGTGAGTATGAAGACAACACCAAGGCCCAGACCGGACTGGCCGGCGCCCTGCCGGGTGGTTTTCTGCTCATGATCCTGACCAGCATCCTGCTGTTCGGAAAGGTGCGTCAGCCGCTGATCATCTGGCTCACCGTGCCCCTGGCGGTGGTCGGCATCACCGCCGGTCTGCTGGGCTTCAACGGCGCCTTCGATTTCATGTCCCTGCTCGGCGCCCTCTCCCTGATCGGCCTGCTGATCAAGAACGCCATCGTGCTCATCGACGAGATCGACCAGCAGATCGCCGAGGGCAAGGAACCCCACTCGGCCATCCTGGATGCGGCGGTAAGCCGCCTGAGGCCGGTGGTGCTGGCCGGCGCCACCACCATCCTGGGCCTGATCCCGCTGCTGCAGGACGTCTTCTTCGTCAACATGTCCATCACCATCATGGCGGGCCTGGGCTTTGCGACCGTGTTAACCCTGGTAATCGTGCCGACGCTCTACGCGATCCTGTTCCGGGTGAAGGCGCCAGTTGGATAAACTGAAGGTGGAACGGCGGGTTACGAAAGGTCTAGTCCGGATATTTCATGAATTTGCGCGATGATCGCGTAGAGATTTGTTTTCACAAGGGATTTTGCGAAGGAGTGACGTATCCACGATTACGGCCGACTGAGCAAAAATTCTTGTGGAAATAAGGATCAAGCGAGGGCACGTGCAATTTATGAAATATCCGGTCTAGACCAGGACCGAACCAGCCAGCGGCTCAGGGAGTATTCAGCCGCCCGATGGTCATTATGGTAATATCGTCATGCTGAGGGCGACCACTGGCATAGTCACGCACATCCCTTAATAAGCCCTCCCCCAGCCCCTGCGCATTGGCATGGTCACTGCCGATAAAATCTATCACGCGATCCACACCATAGGGCTTAGCCTCTCGGCTCATCGCCTCGAAGACGCCATCGGTGAGTATGACGGCCATCTCTCCGGGCTGCAGCACACGACTGTCGGCCCGGTACGGATAATCCTCGACCACGCCCAAAGGAGGTCCCACCAGTTCATCGCCAAACCGAACGGTACTCCGGTCTACCTTGCGGATCAGGGGGGATATATGACCGGCATTCACTACGGTGACCTCATGGGTCATAGTATCGATGACCATCAACACAAAGGTGACATAGCGGCCCTGAACGATCTTGCTGCACATCTGTTCATTGATCGCGGCAATGGCTTGATCGGCCTGATTGACGAATCGCAATGTCGTCTGAACACAGCTGGACAACCAGGTCATGATCATGGCGCCCGGCACCCCCTTGCCCGCGACATCTCCCAGGGTTAAAACCAGTTTGGTCTCAGACAGCTTAAAGCTGTCATAATAATCGCCACCCACGGCCTGGGCCGAATCGTAAGTAACGAAAAAATCATACCCTTTCACCAAGGGATGTTGCTTCGGCAGCATAGACCGTTGGATGTGTCTCGCAATACTCAGCTCGCCATCTTGTTTTTGTTTCTCCACATGACTGTGAAACAGTCTGGCATTTTCATAGGATAAGGCCGCTTGAGCCGCGACCGCCATCAAGAGATCGAGATCCTCATTAGAAAACGGAATCCCTTTACGGCGTGAATCGATATTGATGATCCCCAGCGGCTCCCCATCACGGGCCAGCATGGGCACACACATCATGGAATGGATGGAAAGACCGACAATCGTCTGACTGGCATCGAATTGAGCGTCCGTAGAGGCATCCGCGGAGAGGATTCCAGTTTTCTCCTGCAACACCTTGTTCACGATGGTCCGGCTTAAACGAAGGGTCTGAGACGAGATCCGGCCTCGGCATTTCACGGCTCGGGGAATCATTTCTCCTTTTTTGCCATCCTTCAACAAGATGCAGGCGTGATCCGCACGGAGAAAGATAATGAATAGGGTATCAAGGATCTTGGGCAACAGCGTTTCCAATTCCACAGTCCCCGCCAAACTCGAGCTGATTTCCAGAACCGCTTTCAACTTGGCCTCGGGCTGAGTTTCATGGGCCTCGAAACGAGGCTTACCCTGCACGCTCGAAGTGATCAGCGTCATATCGATCTCATCGTTTGTGAGCTCGACATGTAGCGGCAGGTTGTGCTTGAAACGCATC
>JAAEPA010000823.1 GCA_024222475.1 Gammaproteobacteria bacterium
AATGTATCATTTTCATCATCAAATCCTCCTTATTGAGCCTGATGACCAAAAAGATGCCTTAAAAGCGCCCTGGACGTTTCGCCCGGCTAAGGCGCCTGTTTTTTGACCTCTTCAGGCAGGGTGTAATTGCTGAGCACGACAGTGATAATTGTAATCTTCGCCCTGGCGCCTTCTGCATGAAGAGCAGTTGCCAGTCTGTCCTGAAAGGTCTTGCGCGTCCCATCGCCGGCAAACTCAACTGCTTTGAGCATCGAGCCTTCAAGACGGGCAAATGAGCGGATGCCGGGACGGATAATCTTCGTCCGGATATCATCCATCACGTTTCTTCCCAATGTCGCCACCATATACGGGGCATTCTCCGGTTGAATCTGATACCGCGCCGTCGCGTCAAGGCTGATCTGGAATCCATCATTAGAAAGAAAGGTAATCGCATCCGAAACCGCGTGCTCCTCCTGATCGGGTGCGGATGTCATCGCATACGTCTGTGGCCTCGTATCTATAGGGATGATATAAAACTCATACGGATTGATGTCATAGAGTC
>JAAEPA010000824.1 GCA_024222475.1 Gammaproteobacteria bacterium
GACGAAGTCAAACGGTACAGGTCGTGGCTGCGTGGAGTGGAATACTTTATAAAAGGAGTCTTCCTTATCCCCATCCGCTACATGAGCTTGATGTATGACCTGGTCACTATCGGGGTATTTGCCTCCCATGTCTGGGTAATGGGAGAGAGGAGGTGGAGAAAATGAAACATACAAATGAATATATTCAAATTATTAAAATAAGCAAAATAGGCTTCGTTACCGTCGCGGCGTTAGTGCTGCTGTTGGTGGCGCTGTTACTGCCGGCTTATGCAAGCGCAAGCCAAACAACCGCAACAACCAGCAGCACAGATAAAACTCTTCTTGCCGGTCTCAAAGCCGAGCAGGAGGGTCACTGGGTCAAGGCTTTAGTAATCTATCGAATCGAGCTTTCCCATGACCCTGGCCGTTTCGATCTGTGGTATCGCATCGGCAATATACTGACGGTGTTGAATGAGAAAGAAAAAGAGATCGCTAAATTGACCCTTGCCGCAAAAGCCAATCCCAATGACAAAGAAATCTTCGTTCAATTGTCGCAGGGCCACGCGGAATTGAACCGTCCTAAAGAGGCCCTTGCCGCAATCGAGCGCGCGGTGCAATTAGACCCGGATAACATCGATTATTTAAAAGCCCGTGCGCAGTTAGCCAATTGGCTGGGCACACCCAAAATCGCGGCCCGGAGTTACCACCGTTTGCTTAAGCTGGTACCGATGGATGATGAGTTAATGCTGTGGTTTGCCCGTTCGGATACCTGGAGCGGCAGGCTGGACCGCGCCGCAGCCACCTATAAAAAATACCTGTCCAAAAAATGGCGGCCCGGTAATTTAGACGTAATGATCGAGTATGTAAAAGTTCAAACCTGGCGAGGTAATTTTGCCGCGGCCCTTAAGTTGATCGAGACTTACCGTGAGAAAGGGGGGAATGAACTGATCTATAAACAGAGAAAAGCCGACATCCTGTGCCGCGGCGACCGCCCCCGTGCCGGCATGAAAGAATTGGCCACTTTACTGGATGATGACCCGGGCGATTATGAGATGAATACAGCCCGGACCATCGCTCTCTTTTACGATCATCGCCCGGTGGAGGCGATGAATAGTCTCGATACGTTGGAAAAACTGCGGCCCCAATCCTATGAGAACCGCGAACTGCGCAAGTTTGTATGGACGCCTTTACGCCATGCCTTTCCCATGCACACCCAGTATTACAGCGATTCCATCGGCATCGACATCTTTTCCGCCAACCTGGACGGCGGCATTCGCTTGAACCGCAGGACCCACTTAAAAGGGGGCTATTCCAGGGACCACTTAAGATCCCCCGTGGAGAGCGAATTTAACAACATCGACGGCAGCGAAGATGCGCTGCATTTCAAACAGTGGGTGGGAGCGGACCTGAGACTCAGCCGCAGTTTGAAAGTGGACGGCTATGTGGGTACGGAAAAAGCCGAAGAACTGGGTTCTTCCGTGACTTATGGCTTCAACACTCATTTGCAGTTGAGCGATCACTTCAATATCACCTTAGGCAGGAACCACAATTACTTTCTCATCTCGCCCCGTGCGGTATCGCTGGGAATCAAAATGACAGC
>JAAEPA010000825.1 GCA_024222475.1 Gammaproteobacteria bacterium
AGAAGCGCTCCCATTCTTGGAGTTTGGCTTCCAGATCGACATCGCCTTTATAGGTCAATAATTGATAGAACTCCTGTTCATCGGAGCGATGTGAGCGTTCCACCTTGCCGTTGAGTTGCGGAGAGCTGGGTTTGATGTAGGCGTGGCGGATGCCCAGATCCTTCGTCCCCTGGAACTGGGATGTATATGAAATTACCGTCGCCTAATGCGCTGTCGTTCTCGCCAACCCACAAGACCAGTACTGATCCAGTGAATTCTGCTGGCTCAAGGTCCTTGTAGTCCACGCTTCCACATCCAACCAGAACTGCGAGTGTTGTCAGAAGAATTGAAGACCGAAATATCTTTCTATGCATGGACAACCCTTAGCACAGACGTGGGTGCTTTTCATCTGCGTCAGCATTGGGCGCGCTATCGGGCAAATTTGCCCCTTTGAAAGACGGGTTCCCGACCGGCATTTTCGCCAGTTTCGCTACCATTACCCGCTGGCTTTCACTCAGGTGTCGCCGCCACAGATTCCAGCGTCTAAACGCACAAATGCAAGACAAATTGCAAGACATTACACTTGCATATTCCAATATCTTCAATAATTACAGATATTTAAACGAATACTATGGTGCCCTGGGGGGGAATCGAACCCGCCGAAATCCAATTCTAAAACTGGAAGGTCTTGCCACTAAACGACCAGGGCGTTGCCTGTCGTCTTTTATCCGACGGCACTCGATATGCCCAGAGCCGCCGGCGCAGATATCGCAGCAATGCCCG
>JAAEPA010000826.1 GCA_024222475.1 Gammaproteobacteria bacterium
CTTCTTGCAGGCGACGGTTTTCTTCCTCTGCCTTTTCCTGTTGCCGGCGTTGAGAGACCTCGATTTTCTTGCTTGCCAGGGCCTTGGCATCCTCGGTAATAGTCCCTGCGGGCTGCCCTTGAAGATCGATGCGGTGATCTTGGCGCATAAGGGCAAGAAGATAGCCGTCCCGGCTGGTCTGATTCTTAAGAACGGTTTTGAGTAGGGCCTTATCGACGTCCTCACCAAGCGCTTCGCAGAGGTCTTCGTAAATACCGATTTTCAGCGGTTTGATGGCCTCATAGTCTTTTGGGAAGGCAATAGGAAACCGTTCCGTGAGTTCGGCATGGAGCAGTCTGGAGAGTCTTCTGGCTTTTCCCATGGCCCTGTTGGGTGGCTTGATTGCTACTGGCGATAGTCGTCATTGTACCTTATCTTAGGAGAGCGCCTCTATGAATAAAACGAGTTGATATTGGCACGACACTTACCCTGGATTTGGGGCGACACCTAAAAAACGGACCGACACTTAACAACGTTTTCAATACTCACAGAATACTAATAGGGTTCAATACCAGGCTGTTCTAGGGAACTAATGACGTTTCAAGCCTTGGTAAAGGACCATTTAGTGGATAAAAATGATGATGATCCCAATAGCTTACGTTCCTGGTCACCACGGGCAATAAAATCACCGCGCGATGGTTCATCAGGCGAAGGCTTCGTGTGGCGGGGGTTTATCTGTGGGGGGTTTATCTGTGGGTGGTGTTTCTTGATGGCATAGTCCAACCGCATCTCTCAATCGCTTTCGGTACAGATCGATCCGACCTTCGGCTCTTGAGTCCTTCGGTGGGGTGACTTCGCGTTTTCGTTTACGCTCAAGCGCTTTTTTGTGTTCCCGAATCAGGGCCTTGCCCAGGCCCACGGTCTTGAACACGCTTCGGGACAAGGTGCGAATGGCCGCCCGGCTACGGAACTCACCTTTGCCCAAGGATTCGCAGATCTTATGGACCTTGACCAACCCCGCCTTGACAAGATCATGCATGGCGCGCTCGGCCCGCCTAAGATTGATTTCAGCCCGTAGGGCGATCATGACCATATCTATTCCCACAAACCCGCCATCCTGCTGGGGTATGCCCACTTTCATGGTGGCCAGGTCAAAATAATGGGCCAACACACCGAGCACCTTGATACAGGCCTCACGCCGGCATGAGTTCATCTGCCGCAGGAATCCTGGCCTGAAGGCCAGGGTTTCGAACACGTTCGGATTGGCGTAGAAATCCTCAATGCGCTGGATGAAATTGCGGATGATCGGTGGCCGCGGTCGATGATCTTTAGGTGGGGTGAAAGGGCGCAGGACATTGGGGTCATTGCCACAGCGGTTTCCATCGGTGAAGGCGTCCCGATCCCATACCGCATGCAGGGCATGGGCGAGTTTTTTCAGCTTTTCGACTTTTCGCGGCACCGGTTGACCGAACGTTGCAATGGCTATGTCTTTACCGGGGATATTGGCTCTGTCTTGGCCTGTGTGGCGAGCTCGGCGAGTTCTATCAGATTGGTGTGCAGGACCGTAAGACGCCGCTGCAGGGCACGCTTCGACTCATTTTGTGAGGCAGCCTCCATGATTTC
>JAAEPA010000827.1 GCA_024222475.1 Gammaproteobacteria bacterium
AAGGTCGCTTTGTTTTGAAGCGTGGGCTGCCGGCATGCAACCGGCGTCGAGCCCCTCGGAGGAAAAGAGCGTTTATCTTCAGGCGTGCAAGACGTAAAATCGGGCAAGATAGAAACTTGCTCACAAGTGAAGCGGAAACCTAACAAGTGGATGAACCTGACCGCATTAGGTTTCCGATGCCGCATGCCAGCGGCTTTAAGTCTGGGCTGCAGCAGGTTATCCGCGACGTTAGGCGGCTCGGAAATCACAGAAGAATGTAGATGCGCAAGAACAGTCGCCGCTCTGATGCGCATGGTGCCGGATATTTAACCGGCTTCAGGCTTTCCTTGCGGCGACCTTTCAGGCTGATACTGGATGCAGCTTGGTATGACGCGGAACCCGGCAAGGGGGAGAAGATTTTAAATTAGAAAAGCGGAGTCTCCCTCGAACTGCCAAGCATGATCAGTCGCCATGTATAAGAAGAGAAGAGTCAAAAAGATCAATAGCCCAGGAAAACCTGTTTTCAGAAAAAAAAGCTTGAAGATCAAGGGCATAAGAAAAGACAATAAGGCGCGGCGTCGTACTAAAGGAACCGCCTAACAAGGCGGATGAACCTGACTGCATAGTATTTCCGCTGCCGCATGCAAGCGGCATGAAGTCTGGGCTGCAGCAGGTTATCCGCGGACGTTAGAGGCCTCGGCCAAGCTTGATAGTAATTCCAAGAGAAGAGAGAGCAGTCAATTCGGCAAAGTCGTGAAGAGTTGCGTCTTGAAAGGCGTCCAGCAATTAGAATAAATTAGCAGTATGAATATAGCGTTCTCACCAAATGGCCCAGTCTGTCGATGTGGGGATTCCATGAATAGTCTCAACAGAAAGTTTGGTTATAATACAATTTGTTTGGCTGCATATTCAGAAGAACTGCAGAGCGGATGTTGCTTAACCTTGGTCGGAAATACTGGGAGTGTACCGTGCCTTTCAATTGAGGAAACAGAAGAAAGCCTTGTTTCATGCCATTGAGGAGTTACAAAACAGAATCGGCCTCTAACAAGGCGGATGAACCTGACTGCATAGTATTTCCGCTGCCGCATGCAAGCGGCATGAAGTCTGGGCTGCAGCAGGTTATCCGCGGACGTTAGGCGGTGGAAGAAACACAGATTTGTGTAGCGCAAGAAGAGTCGCCGGTTTGAGGCGGAGGGTGCCGGATATTTAACCGGCTTCAGGCGTTCCTTGCGGCGACCTTTCAGGCTGATATTGGATGCCTGTGGCATTTCGAGGAATCGGGAAAGAGGAAGATAATTATGTTTCCCAAATCTGAGTTTCCCGCGAATTGCCAGGCATAAAAAGAGAAGAGTCAAGAAGATCAATAGCCCAGGAAAACCGGTATTCAGAAAAAAAGTGAAGATCAAGGACATAAGAAAGGACAATTAGGCGCAGCCTCGTACTAA
>JAAEPA010000828.1 GCA_024222475.1 Gammaproteobacteria bacterium
AAGCCTTCGGTCAGGTCATCAAGTCACTGTTCATCCTGCGCTACATCGATGATCTCGAACTCCGGCAGGCTATCGAAAAACAACTCAACAAGGTCGAGCTGGCCAACAAATTTACCCGCGCCGTAGCCGTCGGCAACCCCCATGAATTCACTCAGGCCGAGAAGGAGGAGCAGGAGATCGCAGAAGCCTGCAACCGCCTTATCAAGAACTGCATCATCTGCTGGAACTATCTTTACCTCTCACACAAGCTGGTCAGAACAACAGACGCACAGAGCCGGGAGAATCTCATGCGCTTCATTGAAACCCATTCCCCCGTCGCTTGGGCGCACATCAATCTGCTTGGTGAGTATGACTTCTCCGATGATAAGCTGCGGGATTCCGTGGGAATTCTTCCCCTGAAATCAGGGGCGTAGGATGGCAGGAAAAACAGGTGATGGAAAATCAGTGAAAACCCTGCCTATTCAAATACCAGCCGAAACTGCTGTGGTCCTTTATCCGACATTCCGCACATCCTTCAGCCATTTCCGGAATATAGCCCTTCATAACGCTCTCCCAGCAACTTCAGCAAAGCGGCATGGTATTGGTTCAAATTCAGGACAAGCTCGTTTATTTGTCCAATAATCAGCACATGAATGC
>JAAEPA010000829.1 GCA_024222475.1 Gammaproteobacteria bacterium
CTTTCATTTTCTTGGAAAGCGCCGGCAAGCCTTTTTCCGATGCCTCGATTACCCGGGAAACTCCGCGACCTGCCTCGGTAGCCACTTCGGATGCCCAGTCGATTGTAAGTCGTCAAACCAATCTAGACAGATGGCAGCGTGATTTAAAAGACAGTTCAGCCCATCAGGTTTAAATTACTCCGGTTATCGTAATGCATCTTTCGACGCATGACCATGGTGTTTAATTTGATTGCTTCCCTCTGATTCAATATTTCCTGACCACGACCATAATACACATCTGCCGGCGTCAGATTATCCAGGGATTCATGGTAGCGCTCGTGGTTGTAGTAAGTGATGAAGCGCTGTAGATGTTCCTGTAGCTCCCCGGGCAAATAGTAGTTGTTCAGCAGAATCTGGTTCTTCATGGTTCGATGCCAGCGCTCGATCTTGCCCTGGGTCTGTGGGTGATAAGGCCTGCCCCGGGTATGCGTCATGCCTTTATCTTCCAGATAGTCGGCTAATTCGCCTGAGATATAGCTGGGTCCATTGTCGCTCAGTAATCGGGGTCTGTGTCTGACCTTAACCCGATCCAACCCGGTAAAGCTCAGCGCATCATCCA
>JAAEPA010000830.1 GCA_024222475.1 Gammaproteobacteria bacterium
TACTGATAACGATGATTATCGGCTATCAATTCTCAACTCTTTTTGAGCCTCTTTGCACCAGAAATTTACGACTCACGAGTAAATAAGAATCCCGCTGAGAAAACAATACATCTTAACGACGATACGGAAATTGAAACATTGGTTTTCAGTAAGAATGGGCGCTATCTAACAGCGCTCTCAGACAGTGGCGTACTTTGGGTATGGGACCTGAATGGAAAGGGAACGGATCCCATTTACAAAAAGGATGGCGTTACACTAAGCGTGACACCCATATTTAGTCATAGTCAAATTCTGGCCTATGTGGATAACAAAAACACAATCCGTCGTTGGAATATAAAAAAAGGCCAAACCGAATCGCCTATCAAGCATAAATATAAAATATTGGCACTGGCCTTTAGCCCCAACGGTGAATGGATAGTGTCTCTAGACAATAAAAAGGATATTCGTTTCTGGTCTCAGCAAGAACCAAGTATCAATTTAAGAATCTTAAGCAGTGAAGATCAAACGAATCGGCACGCTAGGGAAAAGAACATCAGCTTGGCCTTCCGGGATGACAATACCCTGATTACCGGTAGTGAAGTGGGCACGGTGCGTCGTTGGGATCTGAAGTCCCTCGTGACTGTCGATCAAGAGCCAATCAACAAACAGGATGTAGAAAAAACAAAAGAAGTTAAGGATATCATATTAGCTGATAGTGATTTGAAGGAGCTGTATAGACACCTCAGTCCGGTAAAACAGATACTGGTTCATAATCAAGCCAACAGATTGATCACCCTGGCGGAGAACAGTAGGATCATGGTATGGGAGTTCAAGCATAGCCCCCTTGCGAAACCGACAATTTACATCCACCAAAAAAGCTCAAAGGAAGAATATGTCCGGGTGGTTCGTTTCAGCCCAGATGGAAAACAACTCGCTTCCGGGGGTGCAGCGTCCGGATTAAAAACCTGGTTAGTGGAGGGTAGCGGAAAACTTGAACCGATAACAAAGGTTGTCCGTGGAGACAATATCAGGGCACTGGCCTATAGTGCAGACGGAAAGCGGATTGTGCTGGCTAAAGGATCGAAAAAACCGGACATGGTTAAGAATCTTGATAACTCAAAAGACTCATTTTTATTGAAGGGGTACCGTGATGGTCGATGGGCTGCGGCATTTCAACCGGGGAAAGAGAATATCGTCGCCACCGCGAGCTGGGATGGGACGGTAAGGGTATGGGACTTAGACGATAAACCCGCTAAAGCTGGGCTCAAACCCTTGTGTACACTCAAGCATGGAGGGAGTATTTTGGCACTGGCCTTTTCCAATGATGGCCACTATCTCTATAGTGGCGGCAGGGATGGGTTTCTTCATCGTTGGGACACCCGGCTCCTGACTAAAAACGATGAATGTGAGGTTGGCATCGAACCTGAACGTGCTAAGGCCATTCCGATACCGGCCAATATCAATACCATCGGCATCAACGTTAAAGGAGATCTGCTGGCCACGGCGGGCGAAGATGGTGCCATTCGCCTATATTCCATAGCGAATGACGAATTTCATGAAGAACCGAAACACATCCTTCGCGACCACGAAGGCAGCGTAAATGACATTGTGTTCAGTACGGATGGCGAATGGTTAGTATCGCGGAAGCGACGACAAGACCGTCAGATTGTGGTTCATGGAGGATCTGGATGCCGATCCTATTGTATTGCGCAGTCATAAAGGCAAGGTGCTTTCCGTGGATATCAGCCCGGATAAAGATAATCCAATGGTCGTGTCGAGCGATACCAACAGCAGGATCTATGTATGGGAGCCAATTACGCAGAAACTGGCTGATAAAGTTTGCGAAGCGGTCTGGCGAAATTTGTCAGGCTATGAATGGAATCATTACATCACCAAGGATATCCCCTATGCCCCCACCTGCGAAGGGATCGAACCGGCAACGGCGGTAAATCAGCATTAGTATCCTTTGATCTAACCGTGACGAGGCTGCATGGCAGAGCCGATGTGACGAGGAGCAACCACACCAGGGAGGATCAGGACCAGCAAAAGATGCGACACTTGCCGAGCAGCGAATCGAACAGCCAGTCGATTCAGGATGCGGGGAGCTGGATTCCACCGCTATTGCCAACGTGATCGAAGAACTCGATACGCGTACTCACGGTGAATGACAACTGTTCACCTCGTATCTCTGCGTAAGTAGTACCAAGGTGCTTTACACTTATCGGCAATCGCCGACGATATTGGAATCAGAGCGCAACGCGGCTTGTCTGTCTTCTGAGTTTTCGGATCAACTCTATCCAGGTAGAAAGGGTCTGGCAATAAAACCTTCCTAACAAGGCCAATATCTCATTGTACTTTCCTGCTTGCCTGATCCTTGTCCAATCCAGCACATAAACGCCGTTGTGGGCAATCTGATGAAAGGTCGAGTAGGGCCAATCGGCACCCCCTGCCCACATGAGACGTGCTTTACGGGATAGATGAGCAGGCAAAGCAGGTGGTGTGCTAAATCTAATTCGGCGCGAATCAGGAGCTCACAGCGGTATCGGGAGTCTATGGATTGTCTAGGGTGTGGGGTTATTCTGACTTATAATCCGGCGAGAAAGAAAGCAATCAAGGATTGGACAAACAACATTTGTTTGTCTTGCTATGTGTACAATCTCGACGAACAGAGCAACTTTATGAACAACACTACAGTACCAGAACTCGATCCTAATGCGTATCTCACGGAACGGGTAAACGACCAGCTGAAATATTACGAGAAGGCGGCAACCCGGGCGAAACGGGAGTATACATGGATGCAATCAGCAGTGATCGTACTCGGCTTGATTGTACCAGTGGCTGTCAACCTCCCGGTAAAGTGGGGAACGGAAGTAGATATTTCGTTGGAGATCAAGATAGCGGTGACACTGATGTCTCTGACTGTAGCTATCCTCAACGGCCTGCTTAATTTTGGTAAGCAAGGTGACAAGTGGTTGTCTTACCGGATGACCGAGGAATTGCTCAAGCGAGAAAAGTTCATGTATCTCTCGGCTGCGGGCAAGTATGTGGACAAGCAGACCGCGTTTGCGGAATTTGTGACCACTGTGGAGTCGATCATCTCGGCTGAGCATAACAAGTTTCGCACGCTGCTGGAGGACGCGAAACGGCCTACTAAGGATCAACCAGGCCAGCACGGTCGTCCGTGAAGGGCGTTGCTGTACTTTGCGCGCGAATCGCGATTTACCACTTAGCCCGCTACCCCGCGATACTCTTAATGTGTGGTATGGGACAGCGTCTTTAACCGCGCTCCGGCTGCATTGGGATCGAAGCCATCTGTCCATTTAGTATTGACATCATAGGTTGCGCCTTCCAGTTTGGTGCCCTCCAATCCGGCACCAATGAGATTGGTGCCCCGGAGGTCTGCACCACACATGTTCGCACCAGATAAATCGGCACCCCGCAACACAGCGTTACACAGATTTGCATTGTAAAATACAGCCTTGTTCAGGAACGCTTCAGCGAGACCAGCGTCACTGAAATCCGCCTCAAAGAAATCAATTTTGCGGGCATCGACACGACGCCACCAGGCATTGGTCAATCGCGCACCCTGCCAGTCGAAATCTGCTAGCAGTGAACGCGGTTTGAGCACCGGTGGCTCGCCATCTTGAGTCTCCGGAATGATCGCCCCAATGGCCTGAACAAGGTTATCAGCGATGTGCTTCACCAACGCTCGTTGTCCTTCCTTGTCTGCATCACGGGCTTTCTCTTTGGTGACGGCAATCAGTACCCTTATGATGGTGGGCCGTTCCTGTCTTTCAGCAAGGCTTACCCGAACGTGTTCCTGTTCTTTTTGCCGCAATGCATCGAGGCGCTGGATCAGCACGGTTGCAGCCGCTATCTGCACCCGCGAGTCTTCATGCCCCAGGTTCTGGAACAGCTCCAGATTATGTTTCTCACGGGTCAGGATTTCCTCTTGTTTGAGTCGCTGCCGTTGCCCTCGGTTAAATCGCCAGCCAATTACGCCCAGAACGAAGGTCAGAACAGCGCCGATACTTCCTCCAATGGCTCCGGCGATAGTAGAAAACCAGCGTGTCTGTGGGCCCACCGCGTTCATCGTGGTGATCTCTGCCGTCAATTTCTGTACTTCCTTGTCAAGTTTCTGCAAACGCAAGTTATGCTCTTTTACATCAGTAATGTTTCGCTGAGGATTATCGGCTGTTGGTGTGCCACTCGTATTTGCTTGAGCGAGCGCAATGGAGAGTAATAGATACAAATACAAGACGAATCCTGCAAACAGAACTGTAATGCAGATACCATGGCGACACATTTTAAAAACCCCGGAAAGCAGAGAGAAGCTGGCTGGCTAGATTTATATATACATCTTGCTAACGTCTCGCGCTACTTTGCAATAGGAATCAAATTTGTTGCTGTCCTTAAAGATATTTTACCGTCTTTAGACAAGCTTTTTTAAAACGGCCAAGCCGCCTCCGGAATGTGCCAATATAGGTGAGACATATCATCCCATTTACGCTTGTAGATCGCACCAGCGAGCCCCAGGGTTTCCTGATTATCCGTCTTACTGAGGTCAAATTCGTTGTCAAGGATCTCCAGGGCTGATGTCAGTGCCTGGTTGCGATTGAGATCCGGATCTTTATAGGTGGCAAGAGCGCGTTTTTGAATAACTTTACGCCTGAAACCAGATGGGTATAGCTCTAAGTCAGCCAGCATGTCGAGCAGACGACGCCCCCAGCCAAACTCATCCTTTCCAATGAGCGCTTTTGCCAGATGCCAAATCGCTTCCGAATCGACTTCTTTTTTCTTTCTTGCCTCAAATAAGTATTTTTCTGTACTCTTGATGAGGCGGGTTTTTTCTTCGAATTCAGTTGCTTCCATTAGTAAATACCATATTAATGAGTTTGCTTGTTCATCCCGTCAGAATTCACGCTACCCGCGCTGAACCGCCTTGATCCCCGACCCACCTGCAAACTTTCGTGTCAATATCGAATCTTCTGACAGAAAACGCTCAGGCGACTTCGAAACCCTGGCTGCGGTCTTCTTTCTTTTCTAGTGACTGCGTGTCGATATCCGACAAGGCCTTACCGATGTGCTTGGCAAAATAGTAAATGCGTTTCAGATTCTCTATAAGTTCGGATTCCATGCGATAGGTCGATAGGCGGTGAGGGGCCTTGATGGTAAGTCGATCAAGCAGATGGCCTTGGGCATTCTCAGCCAGACGGTTAATCTCTATTTTGGCATTGACCACCTCCATGGCGCACTCCCGATCACAGTGGACCACGGCTTGAGTAGCCTGCTCTACGGCCCAATAAACCTTGTCTGCGAGCTCGCCGATGACTTTCCGCGTTTGCTCACTGACCTCGACATGATTTCTGATCCGCTCCATACCTTCATGAACCAGATTGGTTTCGATGGTATCGCCTACGTCTTCAAAGTAACTCGCAACAGCGATGTAATCGTGCAGCATCACCGATTCCTGCGCAGTAATGTCCTGTTGGGAGAGCTCTCCGAGATAGCGGATGATGGCACCATGAAGTCTATCTACATCATCATCCATCGCCCTAATCCGCTGCAGATCGGACTCCTTACCCTGCATCACGGCAACAGGCGCCTCGCGAACCATGGGCAGCACCCGCTCTGCAAGCCTGTTGATCTCCAACTTGGCGGCATCAAACGCCAGTGAGGGGGTTTTCAACAGCTCATCGTTTAAGTATTTCGGTTTGCAGGTCTGCTCAGCGGCCTCGGGTCGATGCGGGACGAGCTTAGTGACCAAAAAGGCGAAAACTCCCGCAAACCATATAAATACGAAAGTGTTTCCAACATTGAACAAGGTGTGGGCATTGGCGATCTGCCTGGGTGTCTCCGCGGAAAGTTTCTCTATGCCCGCGAGTCCTATGGCGGCCACGGGAGAGAACCAGCGTACCAACTCAGCGACCTGATCGATAAAGTTGAACCACAAAGCAACGCCCATGACATTGAAACTCACATGAACCAATGCCGTGCGCACGGCCTCACGCGGCTTACCGATAGAGGCCAGCACCGCGGTAATCGAGGTTCCGATATTGGCACCAAAAACAAGAGCAATGCCCTGCTCAAGTGTGATGAGACCTTGGCTTGCCAAAACGATGATGATACCCGTGGTAGCGGATGAACTCTGTATAAGCGCTGTAAATGAGGCGCTTAGCATGACAGCGAGCAAGGGATTATTCATCTGCTGGAGCAGGTCTATGAAGGGCGGGTAGCTGCGCAGGGGGTGCGTCGCATCACCCATGAGATTCATCCCAAAAAAAACCAGACCAATCCCTAGAATCATCGTGCCATAGCGTTTTACCTTTTTGTCTCCGAAAAAAAACAGCATGATAAACCCAATAATGACGGGGATCAGGGCGTATTTTGTCACCTTGAACGCGATGATCTGGGCAGTGATGGTGGTGCCGATCTCAGCCCCCATGATGATCCCGATGGACTGTTGGAGACTCAGCAAACCGGCGGCGACGAACCCTACGGCCAGTACCGTGGTAACGGATGAGGACTGGATCACCGCCGTAGTAAAGGCCCCGGCGAAAACCCCTTTAAATCGATTCGTCGTTATGCTCGCCAGCAGTTGTTTCATCCGCGGCCCGGCCAGGGCCTTCATGGAGGCCGTCATCTGCTCCATACCGTAAAGGAAAATGGCAAGCCCCCCAAACAATCCCATGAGCATCGCACCGAGATCAAGTGTACTCGTTTCCATATCAGGCTCCTCCCCCCTGTCTAATCTACTATAGTTTCGCCTATGCTCCAGAATTCACGCGCTATGCAGCGCTCCAATCGGGGCATTAATGCCTTTACGCAAATTAATAATTATAAAAAAATATGTAGTAATTATGTAACACTTATACAGTATAGGATATCCAAGCTCTTTTGGGACCTGTTGACATTTGCTCGGTAATTACGCTACTGCCTGTTTACCTTTTTTTGTAATCCATTCCCGTCCCTCCCGGTCTAAACCATAGGCATCCAGCTAAAGCGGATAAGCGTAGTTAAGATTAACCATGTAAGGGAGAGACAGCCATGAACATGCCGGAAATACCCGGTTTTCTGCTTGATTTTCTGCAATTCTCAGTCATTCTATTTATCTTTGTCATCGGACTTATCGTATTGAGCGTTGTCGTCCTGTATGTCGTCGATAAATCTCAGCGAAAGCAGGCCATTCGGCACAATTACCCAGTGGTCGGCCGTTTTCGATATCTTTTCGAACACATGGGCGAATTCTTCCGTCAGTACTTTTTTGCCATGGACCGGGAAGAGATGCCATTCAATCGAGCAGAGCGCTCCTGGGTGTATCGGGCGGCTAAGAACATCGATAATACTACGGCCTTTGGCTCCACCCGAGATTTGCGACCGGTGGGTACGATAATGTTTGTCAACTGTCCCTTTCCCACCCTTGGTGAGGATGTTGCCGAAACCGCTGCAGTCACCTTGGGCCCAAACTGTACCCACCCCTATACCACCAATTCCCTATTCAACATCTCGGGAATGAGTTACGGGGCCATCTCAAAACCCGCGGTGCTGGCCCTATCCAAAGGCGCGCAACTGGGTGGGTGCTGGCAGAATACCGGCGAAGGCGGACTCTCACCCTGGCATCTTGAAGGTGGGGCCGATCTGGTATTTCAGATCGGTACGGCTAAATACGGCGTTCGCGATTCGCAAAGTAAACTCAGCGATCAAAAACTTCGTGAAGTCGCCGCCCATCAGCAGGTAAAGATGTTTGAGATCAAACTGAGCCAAGGTGCCAAACCGGGTAAGGGGGGCATTCTGCCCGGTAACAAGGTCACTGAGGAGATCTCTAAGATTCGCGGCATACCGATAGGTGAGGATTCCATCAGCCCCAACCGACACCCCGAGGTCAATACGGTGGATAACTTGCTGGAGATGATCGAGCGGGTGCGAAGCGTCACCGGAAAACCGGTAGGGATCAAAGCGGTAATCGGCGCCTACGGCTGGCTGGATAATCTATTCTCCACCATCAATAAACGGGGCATCGCATCCGCACCGGATTTCATCACGGTGGATAGCGCCGATGGCGGTACCGGTGCCGCCCCCATGAGCTTGATCGACTATATGGGCTTGCCCATTAAGGAAAGCCTTCCACTCATGGTGGATAAACTCCATGACCATGGTCTTCGCTCACGTATCAAGGTCATCGCTTCGGGTAAGTTGATTACCCCCGCGGAGGTTGCCTGGGCCCTGTGTGCCGGAGCGGATTTTGTCACCTCGGCCCGTGGTTTTATGTTGTCCCTGGGTTGTATCCAGGCTCTTCAGTGTAACAAGAACACCTGTCCGACCGGTATAACCACCCATGATCAGGGGCTGCAGGGCGGCCTTGATCCAATCCTGAAAGCGGAGCGGGTCAAGAGCTATCTAAAAAATATGGTGTATGAAATCGGTGTCATCGCTCATTCCTGCGGGGTGAACGAACCACGCCAATTGCAGCGATTTCACGCCCGAATCGTCACTGCCAACGGTCGCTCGATTCCACTAGACGAGCTCTACCCAGACCACGATAAGCGTTTACAAGCAGCCGTGGCAAACCAAGATATCGTCGCTTAGCTTGTGATATCGGCCGACCTTTTTAGAAACAAACTTCAAAAACCACAATCAGAGAGAAACGATATGGAGAAACTGATTATTCTCGGCAATTGGGCGCAAAACATACTCGACAAATTCCGAGCCATTGATTTTCTTGCCCCCCTGCTTCTACGCCTCTATTTGGTGCCGATATTTTGGATGGCGGGCACCAAGAAGTTGGGGGCCATGGAAGACACTATCGCTTGGTTCGGTAATCCCGACTGGGGGCTGGGGTTGCCTTTCCCCGCACTATTGGCCTATCTGGCTACCTGGACTGAGGTCCTGGGGGCTATTTTTCTAGCCATAGGTTTAGCCGTGCGCTGGATTTCGATACCGCTGATGACGACCATGATCATTGCAGCCGTTACGGTTCATTGGCAAAACGGCTGGCTGGCCATCGCCGAAGGCAGCGGCCTGTTTGCCACCGAGCGCACCGTAGGGGCGGTAGAAAAACTAGATCGTGCCAAGGAAATATTGAATGAACACGGAAACTATAGTTGGTTGACGGAAAATGGCAGTATCGTCGTTTTGAACAATGGGATCGAATTCGCGGCTACCTATTTTCTCCTATTGCTGACCCTGTTCTTCATCGGCGCCGGCAAATATCTCAGCCTGGACCATTGGATAGCGAAGGGCTATCGGAGATAAGGAGTGCTACTGAAATAACGTTCCTACCTGACTTGCCTTATCGCTCGTATTCGGCGTTGTGACAACAGTGACATAGCTAAGGCTATGCGCCTGTTGTCACGCCTTGAATACAAACGATCATGCGGCGCCAGTTAGGGACGTTATTTAATTCGCATTCCTAATCAGAAAGGACATTCGGCCGACCTCTCCCTCGCTGCGGTCGCCATTTTCGGATACCTCCTAGCTAAACTCACCCAAGGTGGGTAAGGTTACATTCAACAATAACCGAGGAACCCGTATATGTTGACTGTAAGAGATATCATGACTAAGGAGCTGGTGACCTTGAAGGACACGGATAGTGTAGCTGATGCCCGCAGGACCATGGACGAGGTGCTTATCCGCCATTTGCCCATAATAAACCAAGCGGGAGATCTGGTTGGAGTGTTGAGCCAAAGAGACATCCTGGCTGCCACGGTTTCGGCCCTGGCCGACATGGATCAGAGCGCCATCGATACCATGGAGGCTGCTATCCCCATCAGGGAACTCATGAGCACCGCCATGGCCACAATACCGGAGGACACCAGGCTGCGTGATGCAGGCCTCACCCTGCTGGAACTCAAGCTAGGATGCCTGCCCGTGCTATCCAACGGTCGCCTGGTGGGTATTCTCACCGAAACGGATCTCATCAAGATCGCGGTACAGCTGCTCGATCAAGTAGAATCATGACCAACACTGCGGCATCTAAGGAGCGTAATTCTTCGTAAGTGGGTATATCAGCATTAACAACAGGGATCCTTGATCATGCAAGACAATCACTACCCCGTAACCGGTGTCGGACTGGGTCTGCGCCGTGACCATATGGAGGAGGTAGAGGCCCAAGCCTCATTGCCGGTCGATTTCATGGAGGTGGCTCCAGAGAACTGGATTCGGGTGGGCGGCGATTTGGGTAAACGCTTTAGGGCGCTGACCGAACGCTATGCCTTTGTGAGCCATGGACTGTCCTTGTCCCTGGGAGGCCCTAGTCCCTTGGACGAGGATCTGATCCAGGATATCCGGCGTTTTCTGGATACGCATGGCATACTTTGCTACAGCGAACATCTCAGTTACTGTTCCGTCGACGGCCATCTCTACGACCTGATGCCCATCCCATTTACGGAACAGGCCGTGCATCATGTGGCAAGGCGCATTCGACGCACCCAAGAGCTTCTCGGCCGACGGATAGCCATAGAAAACGTCTCCTACTATGCCGCACCCGGTAAGGAAATGCAGGAGATCGATTTCATAAATGCCGTGTTGGAAGAGGCCGATTGTGACCTGTTACTGGACCTTAACAACATCTACGTCAATGCCGTCAATCACCGCTATGATGCCGAGGCCTTCCTCAGGGCGTTACCTAAGGAGCGTATCGCCTATTTTCACATTGCAGGCCACTACCAGGAAGACGTAGATCTGATTGTGGATACCCATGGCGCGGACATCATCGATCCCGTATGGGCGTTACTGGACAAGGCCTATGCCTATTTTGGTGTGGTCCCCACCTTGCTGGAGCGTGATTTCAATATCCCGCCGCTGGATGAATTGTTGGGTGAAGTGGGCACCATTCGCCACTATCAACGACACTGGGGTCGCCCTCTTGCCACGCGTGCCGCCCATGTCTGAACAGAACCCGGCTTATATCCAAAAACAATACGAGTTCGCGGCTCATATCCGCAACCCAAGCTTACACCCCCGGCCTCGGGATGTGGAAGAGCGGCGTATAGCCATCTATCGCGAACTGTTCTACAACAATATAGAGGGATTCATTTCCAGTGGCTTTCCCGTGCTAAGAGGGCTTTACGAGGATGCCGACTGGCATCGTCTGGTCAGGGATTTTTTCATCTACCATCGTTGTCGCAGTCCCTATTTTCTGGAGATCTCTCGGGAGTTTCTGGAATATGTACGCGATGAACGCCCCGAGCATCCGCGAGATCCACCTTTTCTGAATGAGCTGGCGCACTACGAATGGGTGGAATTGGCCTTATCGGTATCCGAGGAAATCCCCGATTGGGAACGCATTGATGCTAAGGGCGACTTAGTACAAGGCCGACCCGTAATGTCCCCCCTGGCTTGGCTGCTGGAATACGCATTTGCGGTACATGAGATCGGTCCTGATTTCATCCCGCAAGTGCCGGGAGAGCAGCCGACTTACCTGCTGGTATACCGCAACCAACAGGACGAGGTGGGGTTCATGGAACCGAATCCCGTCACCGCCCGGCTCGTGACACTGATCCAGGAATACCCTCAAAAGACGGGGGAACAACTACTCGGGCAGATTACGGAAGAACTTCAGCACCCGCAGCCTGAGCTAGTGATTCAAGGTGGCAAACAGATTCTATTGCAGCTCAAAGATGCGGATATTATCTTGGGAACACATCTTGAATGACTACCTAAAAAACCTTCTACTGAAACAAGCTCTGCCACCAGCGTCGGCGGTTGGCTGTAGGGGGCAACATCTCGGATAGACTCACGGGTCTAAGCTTGGACAGCGTCCACCCTGGAAGTGGTGGATGGTCGCTAAAGCCACAGACTATCCCGAGCTTGTTCGGGTCGTATATTTTTATGAATCGGGGCCTTTCGCGATTATCCGCATAAACGATACCACAGTAGTCTTCATCATGCTCCGTGCGCAGTAGGGCGTCGATTTCTTTCACAAATTGAATCAACCGATCCCTGCCGGCGGGTGAATCGGGTGGCAACTCACCGATGGCATAGACATACCATCCATCCTCTGCATCTTTGAGCACCGTGTTCCACAGATCATCCAATTGAGGCCAGCGCAGTATCCCGGTAAATCCCCCCTTGAACTTCTCCAGATAGGTATCGGCGACTATCATGAGCCGTCCAGTGACAAGGATTTGACCCAAATATTCAACTGATCCAGTTCGTAGTGGAGATAGCTGGTATCGCGAAGGGCATTACACAGAATGACCGCGCCCTGCAGTCTTCCAAGCAAATGCATAGCTAACATGCGTGGTTCATCGACGCCGCCTAGCGCTTCGAATTGTGAGCACAGCCACTCGATCACCTCATCGAATAACACAACGGCTTTTGACCGGGGGCCGTTATGGAGTTTTCCCATCTCCGTATTCAATGTCCCCAGCGGACATCCGTAATGAACAATGTTATGCTCATCCTGCAGTGGCAGGGCAATGAACTGCAGCAAACGCTCTCTGGGGCTGGACAGGTTGCGATCCCACGTCCTGAATTGATCCTGTAGTACCACAAGACGACTGTGGATCACCTCAACGAGGATATCCTCCTTGGTTTTAAAGTAGTAATAAAAGTTACCGCGCGGAATCCTGGCGGTTTGAGCGATTTCCGTAAAAGATGTGGAGCTATAGCCTTGCCGGTAAAAAAGCTCCCGCGCCGCCTCCACTATTCGCTCTTTATTCGCCACCCCCTTAGACACAGTAAATTCACCTATATTTCCGAACAGTCTCCTAGACTTTTATCGATAGCCCTTGAAAATTGCATGCAAATCAAGGGTGATCTTGGTATCACTCCAATGCTACTTGCTCAGATAAACAGGCAGATATCGGATTCGCCCGCAAACTCAAAGAAAGTGGCTGCACCGCCATACTCTACTCCATCGATAAATTCGGAGGTATCCATATCGAACAGATCAACTGTCATCTGACAGGCAACCATCTTGACTTCCGCCTCCAGACTCAGTTCGCGTAAATCCTCCAGGCTTGCCACTCCTTTGGATTTCATCTTCTGCTTCATCATCATGGTCATCATGCTTTGCATTCCCGGCAGAGCTTGCAACATCACCGGCATGGGCATGGGCATGGGCATGCCGGGATTACCCAGCGAGGTAACCTTGAGATCCATTTTCTTGCGCAATAATTGCAGGCCATAGAAGGTAAAAAATATCTGGGTATCATAGCCCAAGGCCGCAGCCGTAGAGGCCAGGATAAAAGGGGGATAACCCCAATCCAAGGTGCCTTTGGTGGCGATGATAGCCAGTTTTTTCTCGGTCATGCTGATTCTCCTGAAAAAGTTAGATAGTCGTATGACTATGTTAGAGGGAAATTAAAATTGATTCAATCGGAATAATATCCGGATGTTTCATAAATCTACGCGATCTTCACGCGGATCCTTGAAATACCCGGGTTAGTAGCTCGCATCTCGCTTTAGTCCAATACCTGCTGGATAAATCTCAACAGGTTCTCAGTCTCACTGAGGGGACCGACCTTTCAATCGTCCAAAACCCGCCAAACACTAGAAGGGTATACCCCAGATTACCCACAATCGTATTTCTGAAAAACGGTATCCCCGCAAGGTAAGCCGACCACAATCCTTCGGCAGTTTTTGGATATAGCTCTAAGGTCAGCCATGCACCAAAATTAGTGATCACAAAAAACAATACCGAACTTACCAAGGCGGCACTGAACACATATCCCACTGTTGGATGTTCTCTCAACCACCAACCGATCATGACTGTAATCACGAAAGCGGCGTAGACGAAGGACATTGAGCCATGAAATCCGAGCAAGATATCACTTAAAAACAAGGCGGCGAGGGGTAACAGAAAGGCCGCCAGCCGGTTGGTAAAGTAAGCTCCGCCAAACAGGGCCATTGCGGCGATAGGGGTAATATTAGGGGGGTGGGGGAATAGCCTAAACAGCGCCAGAACCACGATCATTAATACCAGTGTCGCTAGACGTGTGTTCATGATACTTAATTGTTTTCTTAAGATTGAGGGATATCTCTATTTCCTAAAACCCTAGATCACTGTATATGTGAATGCGATCATGTGGAAGATCTCAAAAGAATACATCAACCACGGGCTATCCGCTACATCGCAAAGGTGGTGGTGGATACACTCACAACGGCTGGTTTGGTTGGTCGCGGTTAGTTCCGGTTGTGTTGATGTCGGTGGTAACGGCTGGATATGCTGCCGTGATTAAATAAATATTATTTATGTGCCGCATGCTCTATATTGCATGTTTCCTCGGCGAATTGAATCGATTTGCCGAGACTGATTTTACCTTTTTCGTGCAATTTAAACGGAGAGTTATCATGGCATTAGATCAATCATCCCGATATTCAGATCTGAGTTTAAAGGAGGAAGACCTGATCGCGGAGGGAGGACACATTCTGGTTGCTTATAAGATGAAGCCCAAGCCAGGCCACGGCTACCTGGAGGCCGCCGCCCACTTCGCCGCCGAGTCTTCCACCGGCACCAATGTTGAGGTCTCCACTACCGATGATTTTACTAAGGGTGTGGATGCGCTGGTCTACTACGTCGATGAGGGTGCCGAGGACATGCGCCTTGCCTATCCGCTGGAGCTGTTCGATCGTAATATTATCGATGGCCGCATGATGATCGTCTCTTTCCTGACTATGGCGATTGGCAACAACCAGGGAATGGGTGACATCGAATACGGCAAGATCATCGATTTGTGGATACCGCCGCGCGCTATTCAGCTGTTCGATGGCCCGTCTAAAGACATCTCCGATCTGTGGCGTGTCCTGGGCCGTCCGATCAAGAACGGCGGTTACATCGCGGGCACCATCATCAAGCCTAAGCTGGGCCTGCGCCCCGAGCCTTTTGCCGAAGCGGCCTACGAGTTCTGGCTGGGTGGTGATTTCATCAAGAATGACGAGCCCCAGGGCAATCAGGTTTTTTGCCCGACTAAGAAGGTCATACCGCTGGTAGCGGATGCAATGAAGCGCGCTCAGGACAAGACCGGCGAGGCCAAATTGTTTTCCGCCAACATCACCGCCGACGATCATTTCGAGATGTGTGCCCGTGCGGACTACATCCTAGAGACCTTTGGCGAGAACGCCGATCATGTGGCCTTTCTGGTGGATGGCTTTGTCGGGGGGCCCGGGATGATAACCACTGCCCGCCGTCAGTACTCAAATCAGTATCTGCACTACCACCGCGCCGGTCACGGCATGATCACCTCGCCCAGCACCAATCGTGGTTACACCGCCTTCGTGCTGGCCAAGATCTCACGCCTGCAGGGTGCCTCCGGTATTCACGTTGGCACGATGGGTTATGGCAAAATGGAAGGAGAAAATGACGATAAAAATATAGCCTACATGATCGAATGTGACTCGGCGGACGGCCCGGTCTATCACCAGGAGTGGTACGGCATGAAGCCTACCACACCAATCATCTCCGGTGGTATGAACGCCCTGCGCTTACCCGGTTTCTTCGAAAACCTGGGCCACGGTAATTTGATCAATACCGCCGGCGGTGGCGCCTTCGGTCACATCGATAGCCCGGCCGCCGGCGGCACCTCGCTACGCCAGGCTTATGAGTGTTGGAAAGAGGGAGCAGACCCGATCGAATACGCGAAAGAACATCAGGAATTCGCGCGCGCATTCGAGTCCTTCCCGCAAGATGCTGATCTGCTGTTCCCAGGTTGGAGAGACAAGCTGGGCGTATAGCAGTAAATAATAGACTTTGCAGTATTCACAAGCCCTCACGCCTAATCAGCTGGTTTGAGGGCTTATTGGTGTCCCTATCGGGATGGTTGGATTCCCTCTCGCTATCAAACAAAGGTAAATTTTTATTGTTGCGTTGCGACTTTTGTCATTCCCGCGTAGGCGGGAATCCAGGAAGACATGCGAGGAAAATTTTGCCCGGTTAGAGCATCACTCCTGACACCAGGCTGTCAGGAGCACTGAAGTATAATCAAATTACCTTATTGATCTAACGAAGGAGATAGAACGATGACCGATCCAATGAAACAACATGGTGCCTTCAGCTGGAACGAGTTGATGACCACGGACGTGGGTGCTGCCAAAGAATTCTATCGAAAATTATTCGGCTGGACACTGGAGGATATGCAGTCCACTGATATGGCTTACACCATGGCCAAAGCGGCTGGTAAAGAAGCTGCTGGTATCATGGGGATGCCGCCTGAAGCGGGTAACATGCCACCGGCCTGGGGTGCTTATGTCACGGTGGATGACGTGGAGGCCAGTGCGAAGGAGGCCGAAGCATTGGGTGGAAAAATCATGCTGGCGCCGCGGGATATACCGGATGTCGGGAGATTCTGTGTTATTTGTGATCCTCAGGGCGCCGTCTTGTCTTTAATCACATATTTCAACAAGCAGGATAGTGAGTGCTAGGAGCCTGTCGGACTTAGGACTGATCCACTGCGGAAAAGCCAGATTTGGGCAGATTCGTCGATCCTTTTCGATACACGTCACGGCTATTCGCCTCAAACGATCGATAAATCTGCCTCCTAATGCGACGCGCTGATCGGCTGTTCCAGATCGTTCAGTTTCTCCGCTCTCGGCGTGTCACCACTGCACGCTGGCTAGCGGAAGTTCTCGAGGTTTCCGAGCGGACGGTTTATCGGGATATACAGGATTTGATGTCTTCGGGCGTGCCGATAGAGGGCGAAGCCGGTATCGGATACGTCATTCGACGCGGATATGATTTGCCGCCGCTGATGTTTACCCGGGACGAGATTGCTGCTTTGACGCTCGGTGCGCGCATCATCAATAGCTGGGCGGATCCCGGGTTGGCAGCGGCAGCTCAATCCGTGTTGAGCAAAGTCGAAACGGTACTGCCGGATTCCCTGAAAGGGGAACTCGATCAAACCCGATTATTTTCTCCACTGGTGCAAATATCCGCCAAGGCGGCCTCTTTCATGGGGGCCCTGCGCGGCGCGGCGGATCACCGCAACAAGGTCACAATCTCCTATATGCGTGCCGATAGTGCGGAATCGAAGCGCATCATCTGGCCGCTGGGATTGTTCTTTTGGGGCAAGGTTTGGACATTGGGTGCGTGGTGTGAGTTGCGACTAGCCTTTAGGAACTTTCGGCTGGATAGAATTCAATCGCTCCAGGTTCTGGAGATACGATACCCCAATGAACCGGGCCGAACACTGAAAGATATGATCGCGTATGAGAAGAAAGGGATGAGCAATGAAACGATGTGATTGGGCTGCAGATGTGGATCCTTTGTATACGCAATACCATGATGAAGAATGGGGTATCCCGGTTTTTGATGACCAAAAACTTTTTGAAATACTGATACTCGAAGGAGCCCAGGCCGGTCTCAGTTGGTATACGATACTCAAGAAACGGGAAAACTACCGCCAGGCATTCGATCAGTTCGATGCCGAAAAAATAGCCTGCTACAGTGACCGCAAGCGCGCCAGTCTATTGAAAGATGCCGGCATCGTAAGGAACCGGATAAAGGTGAACGCGGCCATTATTAACGCCCAATGTTACCTTGATGTGCTTGGTGAATATCAAAGTTTCAGTACTTTTATTTGGAAATTTGTCGACGGTGAACCCATCAAAAATCATTGGGCGAGCATGCAGGATGTTCCCATTACTACCGATGAATCGGACGCCATGAGCAAGGAACTAAAAAAACGGGGCTTCAAATTTGTCGGGCCAACTATTTGCTATGCATTCATGCAGGCGGTCGGTATAGTTGATGATCATACGACCGATTGCTTCTGTTATTCAGATCCTGCGGGTGATCGTGTTTGTAGTGCAGAAGCTTAGCGTCACCATCTCATCGACCCGTGTCAATAAATGGCAAAAAAACTGGGGTCAGCTACAAATTAAACGCTATGCTACCCAATAAGGAATGCGGATTAAATAACATCCCTAACTGGCGCCGAATGATCGTTCGTATTCAAGGCACGAAAATAGGCGCATAGCCTCGCTATGTAACTGTTATCGTAACGCCGAAGACGGACGATAAGGCAAGCCAGATAGGGAAGTTATTTAGGTAGCATTCCTAAGGCAACTTCAAAAATACCATGAATTAGTAAACGCTCATCTCCCAAGAATATCGCCAGTCGGCGTGCCAGTTCGCTTGATCCAGCGAGGTAATAACCGGCAGGGCTGTTTTGGCGCACAGGAAGATTATTGTGCTTACATGGGCTGGCTGAAGGACGAAAGCCAAAGAAAGCGGTGCGATCAGTCGGGTGGCGGAAAAAAGGAAATGGTGGCTAACATGTATCTGACCGTATGCCGTAACCGGTTGTTTTTCTTGCAGGTATAAGTCCTGCAAAAGGAGTTATTCGGGGACCGATCAATCTGCTTTACACATCGAGATAAGGAACAAGCCGCGAAAAGGAGCACTGTCTGGAAGGGTAAAGCCAGCAAATTAAGGGAAGTCGTTAGCGCGTGATTGTGAGATGA
>JAAEPA010000831.1 GCA_024222475.1 Gammaproteobacteria bacterium
AGTATCTTCACCGGATCCTGGGCCGGCTGATTGGGATGGTGTTTTTATTTCCTTTCTTGTTCTTTTTATTGATGCGTAGGGTAGATAAGCCGTTGTTGCCCAAGTTGGTTACCATGTTCGTGCTCGGTGGTCTGCAGGGGGGGCTGGGTTGGCTGTTGGTCCAGAGCGGTCTCGTAGACAACCTCTATGTCAGCGAATATCGCTTGTCCGCTCATTTATTGCTGGCGGTACTCATCTATGGCTATATCCTGTGGGTGGCCCTAGGCTTGCTCGCTGCGGAAACAGTAACGCGCACCATCAATTCTCTAGGGAATCTAAAGTTGCTGACCTTTTGTTTTTTAGGGCTGGTGCTCCTGACGCTAACCTCGGGAGGGTTCGTGGCGGGGCTCAAGGCAGGTATGGCTTATAATACCTTCCCGCTTATGGATGGACATTGGGTGCCGGAGGGGTTGTTCAATCTGCAGCCTTGGCCAATGAACTTTTTTGCGAATATAGCCACGGTGCAGTTCAATCACCGGGTGTTGGCCATTCTGGTATTTGTCGGCGCCGTGGTCTTATGGCTAGTGGCGAGGCGGTATCGATTAACGACTGGCCTATATATTGGAATGAATGCGTTGCTGCTGGCCGCTTTAGTTCAGGTTGGTTTGGGTATTTCGACCTTATTGCTCCATGTACCCGTTGCCTTAGGCGCGGCCCATCAGGCAGGTGCCTTAGTCGTATTTACTGTAGTGGTGTTTCTTGCTCAACGATTACAACGGATCGAGGTATATGCCGTCTGAGTCTGGTATATTCCTGCTGCGAATATCGATGGTTGTTTAAAACAACATCAAGGATTAATCCATGTTGGAATGGATGACCCACCATATTGCTTGGGTGGCGGTAGCTGGCGTGGTCTTACTGGTCGGGATGAAGCTAGTGATTTATCGTATTGTTAAACGATTGATGAGTAAATCAAACTCAGTGGATTAGGGGATAAAGAAAAACCTCAAAGGGCTGGTTTCCCAACCAGCCCTTTGAGGTTCAGCATGGTTCAACAGCCATTCCTTGATCGAGGAGTATCGATCAAAAAACCCTACTGATTGCCGGATGCCACGGCCGCGAGATTCTGTTCTGCTGTATTACCCCGCTTTGTGTTTGTGATCCTTGTGTTTTTCCCTTAGGCCCTCAGCCATTTCCGTGATCTCCGTGAGGTCACGGATCATTTCGCTCCAACCGTACCAAAGCGTATAATCCGGGTTGGCGTGGAAGGCCCCCTGAAAGGCGCGCATCCGATGTTTCAGGTGCATCACGAACAATCGCTGCTCGATGGGGCGTGGGGCATGATGAAAGGTCAGCAGGTCTGGAAAGGGATGGGCATAGCCTTCCGGTTTTTCCAGGATGCCGTCTTTATAGAGGTCGGCGATGATGCGGATGGCCTGCGCCAGCAGATGATCCGCCTCTCGAATGATGTCATCGCCCTTTTTAAGTTCCCCGACGGCAAAGTTCTTTGAATGACATTGGCTGCAGGTCTCGATCATCTTGTTGCGTTCCCGATCGAAATCCTCCTGGGTCAGGCGTGCTACATCTGCTGCCTTGACTACATCGAGTCGCGCCGTGGGGTTGCCTTTGGGATCGAGTACTCCCAGGGCCTGCAGGATGGTGATCTGGTCCGCCTTCCACTGCTCATCCTCCGGCAAGGGCAGCCTTACCGCTAGAAATCCCCAGGCCGTGCGTACTTCGTGATTGCCGTCTTGCATGTGGCAGGTCTGACAGGTCGGTGCGGCTACGGTCTCTCCCAGCACGCCGCTTTGTTTCAACAGGGCTCGAACGCCATGCTTGGAGGTTGAGTACATCTCCCATTGAGGATGGTCGAAGCCCATGTGGCAGGTCTGGCAGGCCTGCGGCTGCAAGGCCTCTTTCATTGAAAAGGCGTGACGGGTATGACAGGAGTCACAGGCGGCATGTCCGTAGCCGGAACCCTTTGCCTTGAGATCCTTGATCTCCTGCGTGCTCTTCAGACCGATCTTGTGACAGCCACCACATCCCTTTTGCCCTTCAGTTAAAGCCATGGGAAGTTGGTGGGTGGTCGGCATGGCATTCAGCGAGGCCCAAGCGAAGGCATGCTTGCCCTTGGAGAACTGTTCGACCTGTTTTGGGTGACAGCTCTTACAGGTCTCAGGCGTGGGCAGCTTGGCCTTTTGAGCGTCATCGGCGCTGTTGTGATCGCTGCCGTGACACACTGAACAGGTCACCCCACGTTGGCTGTGTTTGCTGCCCATCCAATCGGTCACCAGATTGGGTTGGGTATCTTTGTGGCAGTTAACACAACTCAGACCGCTTTCCGGCTTGGCGAGCAGTGCCGACGGCAAGCTCAGCAGGAGGATCGCAAGGGCTAGGAAGGCATTGTTTTTTATTGTCACTTTCATTTTCCTTATGGAAGGATAAACGGGAGACTGAATCAAGGTTATCCACCGGTGTCATCACCTGCGGATGACATGAATCTGCGATTATCCATGGAAACACAAATCTGGCGGGGAAAGCATTGATCTAGGTCAAGTTTTAGCTCAGCGGAAACTTGACAGATAATATGGTCCTGACTATGGAGATGACCATATCATCAATCATGGGAGACACCGTCACGCAAAGGGGGACGGTTAAGGCATCTAAATTTAAGGCAAGGTGCCTGCAATTGATGGATGGGATCAAGAAA
>JAAEPA010000832.1 GCA_024222475.1 Gammaproteobacteria bacterium
CTGATGGCCCTTCCCCTCTCCAAATCCTTAGAAATTTCCGTGGCTTGCCAGTCCCAATCGCAGTGGGACGCAGGTCCCATATAGCGCGGCACACGACACCATCTCTTCTACAAAAAGGGAACCCCGGAAGCAGTGAGTTTTGCCAAAGAGCGCGTAACTTCTCAATAATCCCGTGCACTCATGCAGGCGGCATGAGGCATACATTGCCAGACAGAAGATCTGGCAGGTAGGGCACAAGGTGTTGCCGCCGGAGCCGGTCGCAGAGGAATTCCCAGAATGAGATGCCTTGCTTCTTGCAGGTTTTCTTAAAGCTGGCGAAGGTATCCCGACATCGTCGTCCATTTTCCGACCGGGTGCTGCCGCTGATCTTTCGTTTGATGACATATTCCCGGATATCGCCCTCACTCAGATTATTGTGAAGCGGGATATCGGGTCGTTCCAGCACCAGCAGTAACTCCTTTTTATTGCGCGCCAGCCGTATTATCGCCCGATTTAACGTGGCGAAGGAGGTTTTAGTCCGGCACAGCTCATCGAAGTGGGCCTCGATGGCCGCCTTCAAGTCAGGGTCTTGCTTGTGCTTGTACTGCTTCAGATCCGAGTAGATCTCCCAGATCTGGGTATGGACCCAGTCGAGTTCCTTGGCGTGGGTGTCGTTCAGTGGCAGTATGCGCTGAAAGACTCGGTCGGTATGGATCCAACACAGGGCGTGCAAAAGTACATTGAACTGTCCGGCATCGTCGCTGATGATGGCCAGGTCCAATGGAAAACCATTAGCAACCAAGGTACCAAGCAGCGCCCCCTCGGTAATAATACGGATATGCCGCTTGTCGGTGATCTCGAGCCGTTGCAGATAGTTCGCCCATGCCTCTTCGTCATCGAAGACGACGCTATTGCCCTGTTCGATCAGTGCCAATGGTCCCTGGGGTAATCCTTCCGTGCGCATGTAGTTGAGCGCTTCGGGATTGACCGTGTAATCCACCGCAGTACCCCGTAGCAGCCCGAGATTGTGATCCGACTCTTGGAGTGGGTACTGGAAAACCAGGCAAAAGACTCGTTGCCGACGTGGGTGCAATAGCCGTTCTTGCCGTTGTGGCGGCTGCCAGTGTCATCAACCTGAATATAGCTGCTGTTGTTGATGCCGGCGGTGAGCAACTCATCCTTTTCCGTATGTAAGTCTTCCTTATCTTCGACGAGAATGTTGCTGATTTGCCCGCTGGAGATGTCGATTCCAAATTCGGTCAGCTGTTGCAGAATCAAGGGCTGGGTGACCCGTTGATGAAAATACTGGTAGATGATATAGCCCTTGAGGGTGATGCCGAAGTGGCTGCCTTGAACATCCTCCGGCAGCACGCCGATCAGATCCTCTCCCTCCGGTGTTCGATAGCGCGCGAGACGGTAGCGGGTAGTGTGGGGCTTGATCAGCAGATCCTGGACGGTGAAATCCTCGTAGCCCAGAAAGCGTGAACCTTCCGGGAGATGCTCTGGGTTGATGGTCTTGGTGTCGTGGATGGTGAGCTTCTTCTTGCGTTTACGGGATTTTTTGGTTTTCCCTTTGGCGTCGCCCTCTCCCCCTTGAGTGGAATCATCGCTGTCGTTATCGTCCGATTCTTCGTCATCCTTGGGC
>JAAEPA010000833.1 GCA_024222475.1 Gammaproteobacteria bacterium
TAATACAATAAGTGCTTTGGACAGACCCACCGTAATTCAAGAAAAGAAGGGTTAGGTAATAATTAAATACATTAAGTAGACTGTCACCGTAACGTAAGCCTGTCTATTTTATTTCCCAACAGGGCATATTCTTTGTCTTTGAATGCTTTCTCCCGACCATGCAAAGCCCAGCCAATACTATGTGTGTATATCGACGAATAGAAATTTGTAATATCAGTCTTGACTATATATTTGTACTTTCTTGAGTCCAGCACTAAATCCTTTTCGGCCATCTCAATCCACTCATAAATCATTCTTCCCGACCTCAAGGAGCTAAGGGCGTTCTTTGTTTTCTTACTTACTGGTATAGGTAGACTGTACGAATATATCCGAATATCTTCATGAAACAGATGATCAAGTACGAAGCCCCAGGACTCCCTTAAGTAATAAACAATATCATGGTAATTATACGGATGTTGAATCCCGAACAAACGTGATGTTAATACGGTTTTTGGGTGTGAAATATTGATTAGCTTTCTTCGAGTCAGTGAACTTAGATCTCCGTTGTACACGGTAGCATTCAAGGAGAACGCTGTGACGAAAAAAGAGGGTGGCAAGATGTACTGCTCCGGGAAATAGCCCTCCTTAAGTAGCCAAGATGCGATATCGTCCTCAGAGATACCTCTGAGTAGATTTTCAGTCTCTCTGAAATGATCTTCAACCAGCATTAATATTCACGCGATAAAGGTATAACGTCGTGCTAACCAGCAACGTGGATTGGCCCCATGGACGGGGTCGATGCGCGTTTGTCTGAGTAGGGAACTTACTACATATTTCCGGTGGTTTAGACCATAAACCTCTCATTACATCCTAAGCACCATCATCACATCCCCCATAACCCCCACCTCCCGGGGTCTCAATGACAAAGACATCACCTTCTCGCACATCCACGATATGCGTGGATCCCAAACCCTCGATCTCGCCTGTAGCGCGAATGAGCCAGTTCTTCCCTGATCCACCAGGCTGGCCTCCGACCAATCCGAAGGGGGTCTTTAGGCGATTATTGGACAAAATGGCGGCGGTCATGGGCTCGCGAAAGCGTATCTTGCGCAACACGCCGTCGCCGCCCCGATGCACCCCTGCCCCTCCCGATCCCTTACGAATGGAAAACTCCTCCACCAGCACCGGGAAACGCCATTCCAATACTTCCGGATCGGTCAGACGCGAGTTGGTCATGTGAGTATGGACGGCAGAAGTACCGTCGAAATCCGGTCCGGCCCCCGAGCCGCCGCAAAGGGTCTCGTAGTACTGGTATCTGTCGTTGCCAAAGGTAAAGTTATTCATCGTGCCCTGAGAACCCGCCATGACTCCCAATGCGCCGTACAGGGCATCGGTTACACACTGCGAGACCTCGACGTTTCCCGCTACTACGGCAGCTGGATAGCTGGGATTGAGCATGGAGCCATCAGGAAGGATGAGCCGCAGGGGTTTCAGGCAACCGGCATTGAGCGGAATATCATCATCCACCAGGGTACGAAAGACATAAAGGACCGCGGCGGTAGTCACCGCCGCGGGGGCATTGAAATTTCCCTTTGACATCCCTGAGGTCCCTGTGAAATCGACAGTTGCGCTGCGTTGGCGTTTATCGATAGTAATCCGTACCTGGATCTGCCGACCATTGTCTAACTGGTAACGGAAATGGCCGTCCTTCAAGACATCGAGTACCCGACGTACAGACTCCTCGGCATTGTCCTGCACATGCTGCATATAGGCCGTTACTACATCCAACCCAAAATGCGCGACCATATTACGCAACTCCTTGACACCCATCTCATTGGCGGCGATCTGGGCCTTGAGATCGGCAATGTTCTGATAGGGATTGCGCGCGGGAAAGGGTCCCTGTCTCAGTCGTTCCAGCAATTCAGTCTCTCTGAAAATACCTTTATCGACCAACTTGAAGTTGTCGAATAGGATGCCTTCCTGCTCGATATGAGTACTGTCGGGGGGCATGGACCCTGGAGTAGTACCTCCGATATCGGCATGATGACCTCTTGAGGCCACGATAAAAAGTAGCGCACCTGAATCCAGATCAAATACCGGAGTAACTACGGTAATATCCGGCAGGTGGGTGCCGCCGTTATAGGGGTCATTGAGGATAAATACATCACCAACCGCCATCCGCCCACGGTTATTGTCCAGCACCACCTGTACACTCTTACCCATGGATCCCAGATGCACCGGCATGTGAGGCGCATTGGCAATGAGCTGCCCTTGCAGGTCGAAAACCGCACAGGAGAAATCCAGGCGTTCCTTGATATTGACGGAATAGGCCGTATTTTCAAGGATACTGCCCATTTGTTCGGCCACGTTCATGAACAGGCTGTTAAAAACCTCCAGCATCACCGGATCGGCCTCGGTACCCAGGGCCTCAGCGCGCGTCAAGGGGATGACCCGGGTCAGCAGCAGGTGGTCATGGCGAGTGACTACCGCTCGCCAACCCGGCTCCAGCACGGTGGTTGCATTCGCCTCCACGATCACCGCCGGGCCATCGATTTCACATCCTGGCGACAGGCCCTTACGATGATAAAACCGTGTTTGCTGTCGGCGACCCTGCATTGTTACGGTTCTGATCGATGCCGGCTGCGGTAGCGACTGATCCGGCGGCAGGTCTAGACAGGGATCCAAGACCCGTTCGGTTTCGCCAATGGCCTCAAGACTGCAGGTCTCCGCGATTAGGGCCTTATCGGACATATTGAAACCGAAATGACGTCGATGCGCCGCGCTGAAGGCATCTTGCATCGACTGCATATCGCTGAAATCAACGGCCAGGGAGGTGTCCGTACCGGCGTATTTTAGATGGACCTTACGCACCACGCTCAGCTGTTCCGAGGAGATTCCTTGCATCATGAGCTCGTCACGAGCTTCATCCTCCAGCTGCGCGAGATCAACTTGTAAACGCTGGATCAACTTTGCATTCAACACCCCTTCAATGCTCTTCTGGCGCAAGGCGCGAATATCAGCCAGTCCCATGCCATAGGCCGACAGGACACCGGACAAGGGGTGAATAAAGACTCGATTGATCCCCAGGGCATCCCCAACCAGACAGGCATGCTGTCCCGCTGCGGCCCCGAAGCAGCACAGCACATATTCGCTCACATCGTAACCGCGTTGGATGGAGATCTGCTTGATGGCGTTGGCCATCTTTTGCACGGCAATACGCAGGAAACCTTCGGCCACCTGTTCGGCATCATGGTGCTTGCCGGTGCCGAGGGTAATCTTCTGCGCCAGTTTCTCAAAGCCCTCATGGACCACCTCGGAATCCAGCGGGGCATCGCCGCGGGGACCGAATAGCTGGGGAAAATAATCCGCTTGAATCTTACCCAGCATGACATTGACATCGGTTATCGTCAGGGGACCGCCGGCACGGTAACAGGCCGGACCGGGATGCGCCCCCGCCGACTGCGGACCAACACGCAACCGGGCACCGTCGAATCTCAATACCGAACCACCACCGGCGGCGACGGTATGTATCTTCATCATCGGCGCACGCATCCGTACCCCGGCTACCTGCGTCTCGTAGGCGCGTTCGTATTCGCCGTTATACAGAGAGACGTCGGTGGAGGTCCCGCCCATATCGAAACCGATCAGCTGATCAAAACCCGCCATCGCCGCGGTGCGAACCGCACCGACGATACCTCCGGCCGGACCGGAAAGAATGCTGTCCTTGCCCCTGAATAACGTGGCTTCGGTGAGACCACCACTGCTCTGCATGAACATCAAGCGCGTATTGCCTAACTGCGCCGCAACACTATCGATATAACGCCGAAGGATAGGAGACAAATAGGCATCGACCACCGTGGTATCACCACGACTAACTAATTTCATCAGCGGACTGACTTGCGAGGAAACCGAGACTTGAGTGAAACCAAGCCGTTGGGCGATCTCGGCGGCGATATATTCATGGCGTTGATACCGGTAACCATGCAGAAACACAATGGCCACCGACCTGATGCCACTGTCGTAGCACGCGGTTAAACACTGCTCTAAAAGAATCCCGTCCAACGGCCTGAGCACTTCACCGTGGGCGTCGATACGCTCATCGGCCTCGATCACCTGCTCATAGAGCAACTCGGGTAGTACGATGTGGCGATCGAACAGGCGGGGACGGTTCTGATAAGCGATACGCAAGGCGTCTCGGAAACCTTTGCTGATGACCACCGCCGTGCGTTCACCACGGCGTTCCAATAAGGCATTGGTGGCCACGGTAGTGCCCATCTTCACCGCATCGATCTTGGTGACAGGAATGGACTCCTTTTCCTTCAACCCAAAAACCTCGCGAATACCCTGAATGGCGGCATCGGAATAGTGGGCGGGATTTTCTGACAGAAGTTTACGCGTCGAGAGTGTACCGTCAGGGTGACGGGCCACTACATCGGTGAAGGTTCCTCCCCGATCGATCCAGAATTGCCAGCCTTTGTCTCCCAGGCGCCGATCGTTGTTCATAGTCTTGCATGCAGAGGGCTGAAATATATCTCAGACTGTATCGGATATTCCCTGGCTGAAGTTCATATCGATCCCTGCTCCATCTACATCAGACACCCCGAGTCCGGTCCCATGAGAGCTGATCAATTCCGAATAGAGACGGGCGCTCGCCTTAGGCGTTCGCAGCTGAGTATTATGATCCACATGCACTAAACCAAAACGCTTGGAATAGCCGTGGTTCCATTCAAAATTATCCAGTAGAGACCAAGCAAAATAACCCCGCAGATCTACTCCCGCGTTGATCGCCTTACGGGCCGCAAGGAGATGGTCGTGCAGATACTGCGCCCGTGCGATGTCGTTTACCCGGCCATCTACCACCGGAGGATCGTCGAAGGCAACACCATTTTCCGTGACATACAATGGCATCTTACCGTAACGGTCAGAGACCCATAGCAGGATATTCGTCAGCCCCGGAGGGTAGACCTCCCATCCCATCTCGGTACGGGATTTCTCGGGTGGAGGAACGGAGCTGACACAAACCGGCGGATTATCAGGATCATTATGGACCACACTACGGGTGTAGTAGTTGATGCCAATAAAGTCTATTGGACGATGGATATCATCCAGATCCGCATCGAACCAACTCGGCCAGGCCTCACCGAAGATCTCGCTCAATTCGCTGGGATAGGCACCTAGCAGTATCGGATCGAGATAGTATCGATTGATATAGGCGTCGGCCCGCCTGCCGGCAGCCAGGTCCTCCGGGTTCTGGGAGGCCGGGTGCTTGGGCTCCAGATTGACTGCGATACCAATCTCATTATGACCCTCGGCGCGATACGACTCGACCGCACGGGCGTGAGCCCGCAGCATATTGTGTGCTGCGATCGGGGCCTCGAACAGGTTTCGGTGCCCCGGGGCATGGACACCCTGCAGATATCCCTTGTCGGCCATCACCCAGGGTTCATTGATGGTGATCCAGAGCTTCACCCGATCATCTAAAGCACGGTACAGTGTCTGTGCATAATCGCCGAACCAGCCCGCGATATCTCTGTTTAACCATCCACCCCGATCGTCCAGAACCGAAGGTAGATCCCAGTGAAATAAGGTTATCAGGGGACAGATGTCATGTTCGAGCAACTCATCGACGAGACGTTGGTAGAATCCCAGACCTTTCTCATTCACTCGACCACGGCCCTGTGGCAACACCCTCGCCCAAGAGATACTGAAGCGGTAGGCCTTGATGCCCAAGCGATGCATCAACGCCACATCACTGGCGGCCCGCTGGTAATGATCACAGGCAATATCGCCACTGTGCCCATGCTCCACTAGACCGGGCGTATGTGAAAAACGATGCCAGATGTTCTCTCCCGCCCCATCGGCAAAGGGAGAGCCCTCGATCTGATAGGATGAGGTCGCGACCCCCCAGAGGAAATGGTCCGGAAAACGTGCTTTATCCAGCATCAGTCAAAAAATCTCTCTTCGCCAATGACCGCAAGCGCCTTAACCGCAATGGGATCAGCGGCAAAATGTTTCTGGATGCTGTTATCTTTAAGATAATTGGCTAACGATATAAATAACATGCCTTGATTTAAGGCCAGATATTTATACCTAACCTCACCCGAGATAGGATCCACGGCATCGTAGAAACCAAATTCACCATAGATATCATACAAGGTTGCTAATCTGTGCAGATTGGATACCGCTTCTTCGGGAGTGGCACTCAGGGCCAGTGCCGAGGCGTGCGGTGAGATCACCCCACATTTGTATCCCCTGGCCCCGAGAAATTTCACCCCATACTCAGAGTAACTGTCTCTTGCCACGGCGGAACTCGGAGACATCCCCCATACCGGATAATCGAGCTCTTCAGTGGCATAGCGGCGGTGAATCATGGCATGAATTTCGTTATTTCTCCCCAGGCTCTGCGGAGCGAATTTCTTCTCGTCCACCACTAAGGTCGGCATCAGGGCCTCGAACAGACTGCCCCCCCAGGAGGGAATATATTTGAAATCACGCCACTGGTAGTATCCTCCCATCAGTTCATTCCCACGGATGCGTTTGATTTTTCGTTTTTGAGGAGACAAGGTCTGCCAAGCGTAATCGGGTGGAAAGGTGCGTTCCATCTTAAACCAGTGCTGCTCGGGGACGTCTCCCTTTCCGATGGCAATCAGACTGCCCATCCTGGACTCGGTATAGAGAAGCCCGTAGTGATATTCGGAAGGGTAACGCAGGTTGACATAATAGCCATGGGACATCAGCTGTTCGACATCGTCGTACAGCCAATCATAATCTGTCTGATCGATCAACCGCGTGCTGCGTTGATGAAGTTCAGGAAATGCCGTGCGCACCACCATCAGACCCGCGGTGAGCCAGGATGAATCGACAAAGGAGATAAAATTACTGGTTCTTTCCAGCGTGGTGGTATCGTAGTAGTTGAAATAGAAGCCTTGGAAAGTCTCCATTTTCTCAAGTGACGATAGCGTTGTGTTCAATCGTTCCATGGCCTGTTCACGAGACAGGAATCCCAGATCGTTAGCAGCGACGGTGGCCAGCAGATACATGCCAATATTGGTAATGTTGGTGTAATCTCCGATATACGCCTGTTGGGGTTTCAGCTGCCACTCGTTAAAGGCTACGGTGTCCAGGGGAAGTCCGTGCTTGCGATCGGTCAGTGCATCCAATCCCCGCCAGGTATCGCGGGCTAGACGCCACAGAAAATCCTGCCTGTCCTCAGGTAGTTTTTTCTTATCCACCAATAGGGTCGATGGCCAACCGCTGAGTCGTGCATGGATCTGCGGTCTCGCCGCTACCTGACCGCCTACGCTGCGCTCCCAGGCCTTTTTACGCTGAGGAATCACCGGATCCCAAATATGAGGACCAGGCATTCCGGTCTTGACCAAGGCGATGTCATCGACGTAGTAGGCCCCCTGCTTGATGTTCGAACGCCGAGATTGAAATGTGAATACCATCTCGTCCAGGTCGGTCCAATCGGTGATGCCATTCATTAGATTAAGTGGAATACTGACCCGTTGCCACTCATCATCGATCTCTTCTACGACGTAACTGCCTCGCTCCGAGAGCTTCATGCAGGCATTGAAGGGCCGTTGAAAGGCTACCTTGAAAGTGCGGGCATATCCCTTTTTTGCATCGCCTTTTACCCAGAATTCGAGATGGTCATATTCAACGCCATCAAGCCCATTAAGACCGATGCGAAATCCAGTACTGGACTGCGCTTGCTGATCAAGAGAATAAGAAAGATGAAGCGCATGACCACTCTGTCCCATTCTTTCATCTCCGGATAACGCAATGTCTACCTCGCCGGTAGAGAGATCCGAATGCCCTGTCCAAGCACCGCTTTCGCCTCCGACATTACTCAATAGATCCCGACGATTGAAATCGTGCAAAACCAATCGCTTGATCACTGGTTCAGTAAAATCCGGGCGGGTAGTCGCCACGGCATCCATGAAATAGCCGCTCAGAAACAAACTCAGGGCGAGGAACATCAGTGGTATAGCTGCTATGATCATTTTACCCTAAAACTGTTTAAGCAATGTCTCTACAAAAACCAAGTTAGAAATGCGAACTAAATAACTTCCCTAACTAGCGCCGGTAGCATTTCTCATTATTGAGCCATTTCCAAATGCTGAGATTTTTCTATCCTGGGCGATTGAAGCCGATCAGATTTTCAAGACCAAACTCCCGATTTTCCAGTCATATACAGTTTAAGTGATCGAAATACCGGATTATACCCACCCGCCATAGCCATGCTTCATAATACCTTAGAGCCTGTGAATAAATCGAAATCTACTGCGGCTACCCCTGAAAGCATCTGGCTGCATTGTGACACTGCCAATATATGGTCATTTATTCCAATAA
>JAAEPA010000834.1 GCA_024222475.1 Gammaproteobacteria bacterium
CCGGCATCCTACATACTATTTTTAGAACGACAAGAATATCCTCAATGGCTTACCCTATGCCTATTTTCTTATTATTAGCTCTGATGCTATTTCCTACCGTCCAGGCGTCCCAGCGGGTAGCGTTGGTGATCGGCAACGGGAGCTATTCTGATGCGGCTCTGCGCAATCCGGCTAATGATGCTAGAGATATGGCAGAGACGCTCAAGTCGCTGGGTTTTAAGGTACAGCGCCATATTGATCTGAATGAAAAACAGATGCACCGCGCCATCCGCAGTTTTGGCCGCGCCCTGGCGCAGGCCGAAGTGGGGGTATTCTACTATGCTGGTCATGGGATGCAGGTTAACAACCGCAATTATTTGATCCCCATCGGGGCGGACATCGAGACCGAGGATGAGGTCCCCTATGAGGCCGTCGATGCAGGGCAGGTGTTGGCCAAGATGGAATCGGCCCGTAATCCTGTGAATATCCTTATCCTCGATGCCTGCCGCAACAACCCGCTGGAACGCAGTTTTCGTTCCAGTAGCCGAGGCTTGGTGAGAATGCCATCGCCGGTAGGGTCGCTGGTGTTGTATGCCACAGCTCCGGGAAAAACCGCCGCCGATGGCCGGGGAGACCGTAACGGAGTATTCACCAAACATCTGATGAATGAGCTACGGCGACCCGGAGTGAGCTTGACTGATGTGGTGTTCAACGCCCGGGTAGCCGTGATGAAAGAAACCGGAAACGAACAGGTGCCCTGGTCGTCGTCATCACTGACTCGCCGGGTAATCCTGAACCAAATCGGACCCTTGGATAAGTCCATGCTCCCGAGTGTTAGTGAAAGCCTCAAGCTGATTATTGAACCCGCCCCCAGCGATGCGCGCATCCGCATCCTCAACATTGGTCCGAAGTACAAGTCCGGGATGACGCTGTCTGCTGGGCGCTACCACATCGAGGTGAGCAGGCCCGGTTATAAGACCGAACGCAGGTGGGTGGGGTTGTCTCGGGAGAGGCAGGTGTTTTCGTTTGCACTTCAAGAAAAGCGTAAAGCATCGAAACCAGCTTCTGTTGTAAAACAGAAGGAGTTTGCGCGGGGTGATGAATGGCGTGACCCGGTAACGGACATGGAGTTTGCATGGGTGCCGGAGGGCTGTTTTCTGATGGGCTGTAATGAAAATTCGGCACCTTTCAAAGCCGGGCAAAAGTAGTTGACAGTTTGCCCCGTTAGATCTCAATTATGGCCCGATATAGGCCCACTCTGGCCCCTAAAGCCAAGCGGCTCAAGAAG
>JAAEPA010000835.1 GCA_024222475.1 Gammaproteobacteria bacterium
GCATTGTTTTGTGTCGTCATTCCGGCAGGGAAGCCGGAATCCAGAGACCATGGATGGCAAAGCTGGCACCTTTTATGGAAGTCGGATTTCTATCAGCGGGCGACGGGTTACACCCGATTGTGATTCGTTTCGCTCTCACAATCTAACCTTATTCGTTATGCCCTGATCTAACCGATAAATCTTCTTCACACTTTAGTACGCAGTCGCAATGGCTTGACATAAAGGGAGGGCAGCGCAATTTATGAGCTATCCGGGCTAAATCAACCTGATTCCAAAGGCATTAATTTAAGCAACGCCCCATCGGACTCATCAGTCAGCAGATAAAGGAGATCATCAGGGCCTTGAATAACGTCACGTATGCGGCCAAACCGTCCGTCTAACATGCGTTCCTCTCCTACGACCCTGCTTCCATCGACTCTCAGACGAACCAACAGCCCAAACTTTAACGAGCCCACAAACAAATCACTCTTCCAGTTGGGAAACTGACTGCCTGTGTAGAAGGCCATTCCGGACGGCGCTATGGATGGGACCCATTTATGGATTGGCTGCAACATGCCCTCTTTGTGGGTGCCTTCACCAATCTTAGTTCCGATGACATAGTTAACCCCATAAGTAATGACTGGCCAACCATAATTGGCGCCCGGTTTCATGATATTTACCTCATCGCCGCCCTGAGGCCCGTGCTCATGGGTCCAGATGCCACCCGTGGATGAATGTAGCGTCATGCCTTGGATATTGCGATTGCCATAGGTGAATATTTCCGGCTTGATGCCAACATTCCCCTCAAACGGGTTATCTGTGGGGACGCTGCCATCATCATGGACTCGAATTAACGATCCGCGGTGATCATCTAACTTTTGCGCGCTAGAGCGTTCGCCCCGATCACCTAAAGAAATATACAGCGTACCGTCCCTCCCGAATACGAGGCGTGAGCCGAAATGCCGACCACCACGGGATTTTGGCAGTGCCCGGAATATTGTTTCAACCTTATTGAGTTGCATCCCTTCCAATTTACCGCGAATCACCTCCGTACCATAGCCACCTTTTCCTTTACCGGTGAAGGAAAGATAGAGCCATCTATTTTCCTTGAATTTGGGATGAAGGGCAATACCCAGCAATCCACCCTGACCTTTTTCCATTATTTTTGGCAGCCCGGCTATAGGGGTTGGCAAAAGTTTCTCATTCCTGATGATGCGCAAACGTCCTGGACGTTCGGTCACTAAAATACCATTGTCGGGCAGGAACGCCATTCCCCAGGGATGGTCTAATTCTCTGGTCACAACATTAACCCTGAATCGATGCAATTCGGATTGAATAAATTCCACACCTGCAGCGTTGGCAGTTCCCACCAACATGACAATGCTGAACAACAGGGATAGATTTATTTTTATGGGGTTCATTAACTTGGGGTCATTGGGGTCAGACTCGGGTCAGACTCGAATTAATCACTTATCTTCCCTCATCTTCTTCGGTCGCCCACTAGGTTTTGGTGTTGTACGC
>JAAEPA010000836.1 GCA_024222475.1 Gammaproteobacteria bacterium
ATGGCAACTGACAAAAAACCCACCAGTAACACAACCGTTCAGGCGCTACGCGCTGTTGATGCGGCGGAACTAAACGAACCGCCCTCAGTCAGTGAACAGTTTTGCACTGACACAGACGCAATGCGCCGGCGGCATACCCTGGCTATGGAAAACGCCGAGGCCGAGGCCCGCGTTGCCGAAGAACACGCACGCGAGGCACTAGGCCGGGCACAAGCCGCCCGTAAACTAGTCTATGAAAACCAGGAAGCTATCAAGCGCCTGGATACAATGCGGTGTTGGCCGTGATAAACAATGACTGATCTCACCCGCCAGCGCCATAACACCACGAGAGGATGACAATGCCCACCCCTGAACTGACCAAGGCACAGATAGAAGCTCTTCAGGAGATTGTGTGCCACCCAAATCGTTACACGAAGCAATATGTTGATGGGGGCATTTCATGGGCTGTGTTGGATTCTCTAAATGAAAATTGCCTCATAAAAATCAACAAATTCACACTGCGTTGTTCCCACACCAAGGCAGGCTACGAGGCAATCAAAGAGATTCGAGGCTGGAAATGAGCAATGTCATACCGCTTGGCGGAATCACAAAGCTGGATCTACCGACCGATCGCGTGTTGGAACAGGCCAAGGACCACTGCTCAGGCGGTGTGGTTGTTATGGGCTTTGATGACGATGGGGGTTTATATTTTGCTTCCTCAATAGCGGACGGCGGCTCTGTCATCTGGCTGCTTGAACTGGCCAAGAAACGACTGATGGAAATCGGTGACAATTAATTTGAGATCAAAACCGCACACAGATGGCAAGCGATGGAAGGATAGAAGATGGCTTATTTCTCAAACAAGGAAATTCGTGAAGCGCCGCCACAATATGAACCGGCAAGATTATTGGAAAACGGCAATGTCACTGGCCCTCGCTGCTGCGGCCAAAAAATGGCTCGCGATGGTGGCTGCGGACAGGGTTGTTGCAGCGACTACAAGTGCCCGGAATGCGGCCACACCGTTCGAATTGAATGGCCTGACTAACCGCACACAGATGGCAAGCGATGGAAGGATAAGAGATGGGAAGAACGCGGAAGGTCATGAAGGTTGAATTGATAGGAGAGGGCGGCGACTTAATCAAGCTGGCAGCGGCACTTAGAAGTATGGAATATTTTGGAAACATCGGAGCCAGCAGAGACATATCGCTATTTATTGATGGCGATGGCGCTGGGCAAGTCAAAGTGGTGTTCCCGGATTTTGATGAAGAATTGCCGGTGCCGGCTGAGGCCAAAGAGGCGGCAGATACAGGTAAAGGTATCCGGTACATGATTGGCGATTGACCACCCACAGACACCGCTATTGCTGGAAGGATAAAGACATGAAAAGCTCCGTGCCAAACACAAAGCCTCATAGGTGCAGGCGCTGGATCCGGAATCTATACCCGTTTTTCCTGACGCGCTGTGGTGGTATAATCCAACATGACGGCCGCGGAGTGTACTGGAAATGCACGCACTGCGGAGGAATTACCCGATGACCCGCTACTCCAAGTACACCCTGCTATTCGGTATAGCACTGCTATTGTTCGGATTGGTGGCGAGTTTGGCAGGCCATCTTGGTTGGGGCATCATGACCCCTATTGGTGCAACGCTCCTGTTAGCTGTGTCTGTCTTTGCAAATGGAAGGATAAAGAGATGAAAAGCCCACATCCAATAAACCTCAAGGACGACACTTACTGGCGCCATCTAGGTTGGCACGCAGTTGCCCGCGATGCTGATGGACATGTAATAAGCACATGCGCCGACGGGCCTGACGGAATATTCACAGAATGGCTTAGAGAATGCTTTGATCAAAACCTGACAGTCACGAATTTACGAGTAACCCCATGACTCGCCTAGCCGCCGCCCTTCTATTGGTTGATATTTATATTGATGGCCGGAATGTCGGTGAGATATTGGTGGAGGAAAGGTTGGCCAGAAGGTGGCCGGAAGGGGAGGAATGGTGGTGTGAAGGGAAGTGAAGATGCCAACAAGCGAGACATGCCGTGGGATTACCCATTTGGGAGTAGCCATCCACTCCTCAACGGATTCGCCTGGGGTGCCGTAATTACCGTTGTATTGCTGTAGGATAATCGCTGATGAGAGCGGTAGACAGAACAACAGAGAAATTCTGTGAAACGGTTCGCGAAGCTTTGCCAAATTATGGCATTGGCGTAGTCCGCTCAAATGTCCCATGGGGTAGGTCGAATTATGTCTATATCCATCCGCTTGGTGGAGGTTCCCATATAGCAAAAGTTCGGATTTCAGATCATCCGATCAGCATGTGGCGCGCAGTTCATGGCAACGAAAGCCTGCTTATCACAGCCGGCGCCAGCATCGAATCGTGGAGCGTCTGGCTGGGTGAATTAGTGGCTGTGCACACCAAAGAGCATAATCGTATCAAAAGGCACAAGCGTCTACCTCTATGGGCGCACGAAAGAGAAAAACGGAAAGCTACCGGCGCCTAACATCAAACTTTTCAGTGACAACCGTCCTGTGTGTCTTTTGAAGACCGTAAGGAAAAATGCCGGTAGAGACAGAAAGTAAGTAGCATGTTGCATCAACATGCGGCGTGCGGGCTGTATACGTCCACGGCTGTTTAACTATGCCGCCGGATGCAGGTATTGAATCTCTTGAGGTTTCTTTTTGTGAAACATGCCTGAACCCGATCCCGTCGCCTAAATCGCAAAATAGCGTATCGAGCCATTCTATGGAGCTTGTACGCCGAATCTCCCTGATCGAAACGAATTCAATTGGCTCGCCTATTATCGCGGGCTTGCCAAGCTCAATGGAATGATATTCGAAGTGTTGATATACGGGCAAGAAACGATAATAGAGATATTCACCGCAGATAAATGTTCCCACAGCGGCGATCACACCGAACATGACAACAACGGCCCGCGACGTGCTGGCCTTCAACGAAACCACCATTTAAAAAATTCCCCTAACCTATCATAAAGCAAAACCATCGCGCCTAGTGTCGCCGCAAAGCTGATAACCAACGCGCGCCAATGACGCCAGATAACCCGGACGGCTCTCTTATATTTGGCGTCTAGCGCTAATTCTTCTGCATAGGGTACAAGCAGGCGCAGTTTTTCAATTTCTTCCGGTGTAAGGCCCATCAGGGTTTAAACCATTTATTTCCAATGAATGAAAAGCCGGATCAAACCATAAAATTTTAGGGGTTTCTGTTTCCGGACGGCAAAATATGCGAATATAAAGATGGCGAAATCTATACCCGTAAGGTAAAAAAGTGTTTCGAATTCATATTGCCAGCCTCCGAGCATAGCAAGAACCCATCAGTATGAAACATGCCAAATGCAAACCCCACGTCCTATAATTCCAATACGTATGCGCGAACGCGCCTTGCCCCCTTTCAACCGACAGTATACCTAAACCGGCTAACGCCGACAACAAAACAATTATCGTGAAAACAGCAACCAATATTTTGTCATAAATACTTTCACCGAGATACAAAAGCGCCGTCGCGAATATCATGCCGACAACCATGTTGATCCCGATAACCATCGGGTTGTAAGAGGCAAAGGCCCAGACAAGAACCCAATAGGCCAGCAAGCCGAACCAAATGCCCCGTTCATGGGCCGAACCCATGTAAAACGACAGGACGCCGGCCGCTGACAAGTTGATAATATAGAGTAGGTTGTAGATGCTCACTTGCCATCGCCATCCTTGGTTGACGGCTCGTCGAGATATTCTTCCAGCGCGGCAAGTTCATCATGCAAAGCAACGATGCCGCGAAGCGCCCCCGTCTGCAAAAGACATGCCTCTGCGTATATCTGGTGCACACCATTAAGCTGATACGGCGTAACCTTTCTTGCCTCGCCAAACTTAATAATATGGCCGCCCAACCTGTTGAGCGTCTTTATTGCTGTTGCATTATCGGCCTCAAGCTTGCGCAAGCCTTTAACAACGGTTTCCCGATCCATGATGGTGTCCTTCTAGCTAGTTGAAATATGAAACAAGGTTTACGTAGATATTCTGGGCGGAGATGGTGTCTCCGAAAATATAGCTTATGATCATAGCAGCGATTACTAGGCCGATATATAGGAGTGTTTTCATTGCAAAAAGTTCTCCCACACGTCCTTTAGGGATGACACCGAAATAGCAAGGCCCGCGAGTACCGCCAAACCTGAAACCGCTTTTGCCGTCCATTTTATAACCTTGGTTTCGTATGGCGTAAGTACCTGGCGGCTCTCAAGGGTTTGCACCCGTCCTGTCAATTCCTCGACATGCTTTTCAATGTCTTTGACTATACTATCTCTGACAGTCATAACGCACCCCGCTAGAGCGGGTTACCAACCGCCGTTATAATTTCTTCCCACGAATCCCCGGCAGCCATGATGCAGGCGGCGCCGGTTGTGGTGGACATGACAATTGTCCATGTACCGGTTTTCGACGTATAGATCTCAAACACCGCCTTGCCAGATGCTGAAAGCCCGATTGCGCGCGGCTCTTCTTTGTATTTATCGGTTAGCGATTTGATCAATTTTGTCCGATCGCCGCATTTCGCCCCCGCCGCATGGACAGCGGTAGGCAATGCCAACGATAACAGCGCTGTAACAATAATTAATTTTCTCATTGTCGTTTGATCGGCTACCTATAAAGGCAACCGCCTTTCTGTGCGAACAGAAGGCCGGTAGACTTGCGGGGTGGCTGTCACCATTCCCGCAAGTCGATGTTTATTTTTTGAGTTGTGGGCACCCCAAGTCGCGATAATAGGCAAGATCCTTGCGCAACTTCGCCCGCTCCGCATCAGCCAGTTTTGCGAAACTTTCACGCGACGGCCTGAACCGAACACGCTCTATTGTCTCGCACGCTAGCCTTAACTGGATAGGGGACAGTTCATCCAGAGAAGAGTTCCGGATCGTCAGGCCGCACGCTGTCAGGGTCAGCATCAGCCCACTTGCGAGAAGCAACCTCAAGACGTTTTTCATCTTCGAGCCTCATCTTTCCCCGGACCTTCTGATCATTCAGCCAATTGCCTAAAAGCGTGAAGACAAGAATGGCCAGTCTGATTGCTGCAACCATTACACATCGTCGGCGTTCTTGTTCTTGCCGAAGTTCCCGGCAAGAAAATTAAGAATGCGTAGAACGAAGGCAAGCGCCTTGTTGTCGGCTTGTGTTGGTGTAAGCGCAGTGATGGCCGTGGCCGCCGTGACGACAGCTGTGATTGCTGCAATCCACTCCTGATAATTGCTCGGGAGGTACTGCATAATTGTCGTAAACATTGGTGGTTCCTTTCAACGCTTAATTAGAGTCGTGCTGCTTGAACGTGCATATGATCGAAATTTCTTGCCCGTCCTAGAGACAGCCAGCCTTCGGCTTCCCATGCTTGCCAGAACGGCACGGCATCCTCGTGTGACAACCGCGCCCGTGGACGCCCCCACTTGAGCCGGTTACGTTCCGGATCGAAGTCGATCGCGATGCCCCATGAGTGCATAGAATAGCGTGATCCGCCGCGCATGCGCCGGACGTTGAGAGAGCCGCCGAACAAGTGCAAGCCAAGCTCCCGGCGTTCTTTGTGTGAATAGATTTCAGTTACTTGTTGCAGTACCCGTTGCGCGGATGACGCCACCTTTTCATGCAGCGTCATGCGTGTAATGCGCCGCCTTTTGTCCCATGCAAGGTACATATCGAACGGAATATCAATGCGCGTCTGGCTTTTGCCCACACCGCCATAGAACGCCGTCACGTCCTTTTGACGCGGCCATTTGTGTTTTGTTGCCGCCACATTGTCCTGATCTTTATCCCTATCCGGGATTTTCGTCATGTCATGCGGTGAAACGGCACTTGCAGAGGCCCTGAGCGCCCGCACGACGGTTTCATCGGCTTTTCCGTCTACAGGTAGCCTATTAGCCCTTTCAAACGCCCGGATAGCCGCAATGGTGTTTTTTCCGACGACGCCATCAATAGGGCCGGGCGAATAACCGTGCGCTGTCAAGCGGCTTTGCAGCCACTGCTCAAAAGTCATGTTTTCACCTTTTGGTTAGACTGGTTTGACTAGAACAGCGCAGCCCACCGCCCCGCCAGAGGCACTTGTCGCGTCCGCACTAAGGGTGTGGCTCGGAGTATCGCTGGCAAAATCTTTCCGGCCATGGAGATACTCGTCAAGAGCACCAATGCCCCCACTATCAACAGCATCGAAGCCGGAATCGGTGTAGGACTGCCCGAATGTTGAATATGCTACAAAGACAGCAGCGGACCCCTCAGTGCCATCAACATCAATTTCAATCGGATCTGTGTTGTCGGTGCCGGTGTCAGCGGTATTAATTCCATTCGGGCCGGACTCGGTGGTGTACATATAATATCCACCGGCATCCATCGCGCCGCTGAATGTGAATTCTACGTCACCGGAAACCGTCCCGGTGGGGATTTCAATAACGTAGATACCCGCGACCACCTGATCAAGATGCCCTGCCTGTATGACTTCTGTGGCGGAATTGCCGTCAACGGTAACGCTTGAAATTGTTCTTACGGCGGCTATAATCCCTATAACGTTGATAAAGGCAAACCGCCTGTTTCCTCCAGTAGGAGCGGTGCCGATAGACTGGCCACTAAGACTAAAGGTGGTGTCGGCGGATGCTTGATTTACCCCACCTCTGCTAGTGAGGCTCAGGGGGGTAGATTCTGCGGCTGACAAAAGCGCCCGCCTTCTCTGCATGATTGACATTATGAGACGGCCCCGACAGAGCCCTGAAGCAACCAGGTGTTCGTTGCGGTTTTTAGAAGCGTTGCCGCTTTATATTGGGTTGTGATATCGGCGGAACCGGTAGAGACACCGTTGACCGTTACCCCGGTATCACCCGTGATCGTGGTTGTGCCTGCGCCCAGTTGAGTGACATTGATGATCGTCCCGACATCGAATGCGACAGAGGAATTCGGCGGGATTGTCAGCGTATTCGCTGATGCATTGGACATGGTAACTTCCTTGCCCTCGTCAGTCAGGACAAGCGTGTAGCTCGTACCGGTCTGTGCGTTGATCGTGGCAACACCGATATCAAGTGTGGTTTTGGCTGTGGCGGCGCTGGAAGCTTCGAGTAGGGACCGAGCAAAAGCGGGGATGCTGAAATGGCCGCGATCCACCTCCCAGTTAGAACCGTCACAGCGCAAGCCAACCACGTCATCGTCGTAATCGATTGTCAGTGTTGTAGCGCCGTCGATAGTCTCAGTGCTGTTCCCATCCAAGGTGATCGTGTTGGAATCTCCAGCGATGCGCTTGAAACTTACCTGGAACCCATCTCCTGCCGTAGCTGCCGCGAGAAGATTGACGGTGACGTCCCCGGCAGATGAATCGATGGTAATGATTTTGCCCTCATCGGCGGCAAGCAGGGTATAGGGGCTATCGCTGTCCGATATGGATTTGGTAGCCGTGGAAACAATGGAGCTAGCAATGGTCGCGGCGACATACCAGGAGGTGGCATCTGTGTAGATGACCGCCGTTGTCCCGTCTTCAACGGTGAGCGTGGCGCTGCCCTCTATCGTTTCTGAGGCATTCGGGTCAATCGTTACGGCCCCACCATCCGCCTTGACGTAGCACATCCACCCGGCCTGCATGGTCGCCGCAGCGGTTAGTGTTAGCGTGAGGGCGGCAGAGCAATCAATACACTTTCCCCGGTCAGCCGCCAGTACCGTATATGCTCCCGACTTGGCTAGATGCCCAATGCCAACAAGTGCACCTGTTGTCATGGCCGTTGCAATCTGCGCCATGACCTCGCGGACGGCGTTATTCATCCCGGACGGGGCGCAGTTCTCGTCAATATCAACGCTATCGATATCGGTATTGTTGTTTGCCGTGGTGTCCCACTGGGATACTGCTGTTTTAGCCATTCTTGCCTCGTTTTAGTAAAGACCCAGACCGCCGCCGGACCAAGAATCCCCGAACTGACCACTTTGAGATGCAGCGTCCTGCCCGTAACCACTCAGGCTGCCGTAACCAGCCGAATTGAAACCTGTGGGATTAGACGGAGCGGTAGGGAATGAATTGGACGGTGCGTATGGTGCGGCAGGGAAATTCCCGACTGTCCTGTTGCCAACAGCCTTGCCCAGCCTGCCGCCGAGAAGGCCACCAAGAGGACCGGCCAGAGCCGCGCCGAGAATGCCGCCCGCGACTGTCCCGAGCGCCTGTGCCTGTTGCGCGCTCAACCCTTTCTTGCCACCGGCAGATGGGTCGCTTATGCCATAAGGATTGGCTTCATGCATTTCGGCCTGTGTGGCCGGTTGCGAGCGCTCCGGCGCTTGAATGCCAGTGCTCTGAGAGCCACCCGAATAGCCCGGTGTTGAGACCGGACCCGGTATCGCCGCGGGCGAGCCGTGCGTCAGTGGATCCATATAGGGCATCGCAGCCGGTGGAGCCACGCCGGTGTTGTTGGCAGGCAGAAACGGGTTCTGGGCCGGGGTCGTCTGCCCGCCTAGCCCAAACGGTGTGAGCGACAGGGCTTGCCGGATTCGTTCGTTGATTTCTTCTGGTGTCATAACTATATTTCCTGCATGAATGACGACAAGGAACCGCCCTTCCTCGATCTTGAGCCGGACCAGTGGGAATCAAGCCGATCGTGGTGGGGCGCCATCAAATGGAAACTGTCCTGGTTCTTTGAGGTGACGCTACCAACCATTATCGTTGGCATCGTTGTGGCCGACATCACCTATTCATTAGTCTCTGGCGAACGGATGTGGCTCCTTCGGCTGCTCCTGGAATAAACGGAGCCGTCCCCGTCGATATCTGCGGCAATGCGGGCGGCAGACCCGATGCTGCGGCATTCCGAAGCCCGCTCAAGGCATTGACCGCCGCCTTATCCACGCTACCGCCTGCAGCGTGCCCTATCAGGGGCACGGCGACATTTCCAACACCCGGTGCCGCCGATCCCACGACCTGGCCGCTGACAATTGAAATAACACCACGCGGCGCAAACTTGGCGAACGTCCGCATGATGATGTTTGATGTCTTGCCGGTCGCCATCTGCCTGATAAGCGCTGTCTCTTCAGTCGTGAAGCCCGGTGCCTTGCCGTCCTTGATACGCTTGTAAAGCTGGCGCATTTCGGTTCGAACTGCATTGGCCGCGCCTGACTGGCTATACTGCCCGGAGCGCACATCGGCGCTGTCGATGATCTTTTCGATGATCCGTGTTTTCTCCTTACGGGCATTGAGTGCGCGGCCCTGCTTGATGAAATCGAAACCGCGAATATCGCCCATAATGTCCTTGGGGGTGATATTGTTCTCAAAGGCATCGATCTGCTTTTTCATCGCCATCAAGGTGCGCCTGTCCTGCTTCTTGGCCCCATCCAATGCAAGGCCAACGGACTGACGCAGTTCGTCAAATTCCTCAAGGGATAGGTTGCGGCTCAGCGCATCATCGATATCATCGACCACACCAGCGGTATTCGGACGTAGCTTTTCATTAATTCGACCGGCAGCCAGCTTCATGTTCGCGCGGAGCTTTTGAAGCGGTGCCTGTTTGATTGTCACGCCAGCATTGCGAGATTGGGCGTAGAGCGCGTTTGTGGCGTCCTTCAATACGTCCACACTGTCTGCGGCCTGCGCAGCGTGGCGGGCAGCCTTGCGTGTTGCAAGAGCATTGCCTACCTTTTGTACAGCCGCACCTGTGACAGCGCCCGTAGCGGCACCATAGCCGGCCAGCTTCTTACGCTCCTCAGCCCCCTCACCAGAACCGAACCCATAGGCCCCGCCATAACCGGCACCCTCAGTCGCGGCCAGCCCTGTTGCGGTCGCTCTTGGTGCAACACGGGAAAGGCCCGGAACATTGCGGCCAATCAGTGTCGCGCCACCCTTGGCCATGCCGACACCACCGGTCACACCGCCAGCAACCTGCCCAGTGAGACGTGCGTAGGGATTTTCCCGCTCATCGAAACGGTCAATACCTCGCTCTCTGGCGAGTGCCTTGTCATAGTCGCCCAGAAGACCGAACCCCGTACCCAAGCCCGCTGCAATCTCATCAGAGTGGCCGAGAGTCATCATGTCAGCCGCTCCGCGCATACCGGCATCGATCTTTTCAAAGACGCCGTCACCGTCACGGCTGCCTTCCGGTGCCTTTGGAGCACTCAGGCCGACAGCCGCATTGAACTTCTCGCGCGGCATGTCGGAATAATGCTTCTTGTAAAGCGCATCGGCCAAGTCCTGATCGGACAGGTCTTCATATTGAGGGTACTTGACCCGGATATCAGCGATCGTCGCCATTATCGAATTCCCAGAGGATCGTTGCTAGCGCCGCCGGACTGCTGCACGGTTGATGATTTCGGCGGAGCTGTCACAGCCGGATGCTGGACGCCCGGTCCCGCTCCAACCTCAAAACCTCTAACAGCGTTTATACGGTTCTGGCGCTTTTGAGCAATTACCTCCGGGCCATCGCCGGGCTGCGGGAAGTACTGCCGCTCGGCATTGGCAAATTCCTCATTACTGATAACCGCACCAGACTCACGTCGAAGAACCGCATTGACGAAATCGCGCCGCGCCTGCTCGTACCTTTGATAGTTTGCATCGAGACCAAAATTACCCAACCCAAGGGGTGCCTGCTCCAACATTTTGTTTGCAAAACTGGTGCCCTGGCCTTCCAACTCGCTCAACACGCTGTTTGCGTCACGGCCACGGATGAGGAAGCCTGAGTTCTTCGCTTGATCCACAGTCAGCTTGGGAAGATTGTTGACCGTAACGCTCGAAGAACCCGCCCGCTTCATATCGCGTACGAAGTCGGTATAGCTGCCGCCGTATCCCTGGCCCTTGGCATACTCGTATTCCTGAACCGATGACGGGTGTTTCTGTTGCCGGCCCACCTGCTTCCACGCCTCGGCAATCGGCATGCCTGCCTGCACCTGTGCGGCCAATTCGGGGCGATTGCCCTGCAGCCATTCAATGGTAGCATTGCGCTTCATAGCGCCAGACCGTGCGTTGCCAGCCGCCGCGAAGGCATTTGAAAAGGACTGCTGGTTATTCGGACCGCTCAAAAGAGCCGCCGCGATCGGCAGTGCTGTTTCCGGGTTTCTCAACAAATCAAGGCCACTTGAACCATATTGGCGCTGCGACCCGCCCAGTAGGCCACCAAAAGGATTAAAAGCCATTTATGACCCCCATCCGTTAAAGGGGGCGGGCAGCCCCCCTTGCGTCATATTGCCGATCTCGCCAAAGATATCCTGCACCCACGGACCAAACTCCGAATTGGAAAGCTGATTACCAATCCCGTTTGCATTTGCATTTGCACCGCCCGCCAGAATCTGTTGGAGCGCTTCATTGTCCATCATTTGCATTGGCGCATACATGGAATTGAGATAATCCATTGTTGACTGCTGGCCCACAGGCGAACCGCCATAGCCTGCATTCAACTGCTGTGCCAAGGCATCCAGATGACCGGGAAGTGCAGGCTGGATTGTCTGGCCCTGCGGTACGGTCGGGTCAGTTGATCCGCCGCCACCATTACCGCCGCCGAGATCGCTGTTGAGTAGATCGTCGCTCATAACTGTCTCCTATCCGAACAATCCGCCACCGAGTAGAGAATTTGCTCCGAGAATACCGCCTGCAATGTTGCCGAACATGTTGTTTTGTCGCGGCATCTGTGCGGTGTTGGTCGTTGTGCCGTATTGGCCCGCTCCGCCTGCCACGGCATTGAGGCGACCAAGCTGGTCCCATGGCAGGTTTTGGGTCTCGTTGAAGATGCGCATGTGATCGTCCATCGTCCGTCCGGCGAGGTCTTCAAAGCGCGATCCGACACCGATCATTGCATTCGCGGGTGCAAACTGGCCCGTAAAGGCCCCTGGAAGGGACGCCGTTGCATCCATCTGGTTGGTGACCCCCGTCTGACCAGCATTAAATAATCCATCCGTTGCCCGGTCCATCCTGCCAAGCTGACGATTATATTCGTCTGAATACATGCGTGAGGTGAGGTCGCCTATTTCCCTTGCCAAAACACCTTGATGGGCGCCCGACCCGTATCTTCCCCCTGCTGATGCATTCATATTCACAGCATTGCGTGCGGCATCCTGCGATTGCTTCAGAAGATCCTGAAATTGTGGATTGGCACCGAATACATCCTCACCGCTCGCTGTACGGGAGAGATTACCAAGCGCCTGGTTTTGATACTGGTTATACCCACCTTCCGCGATATCGCCCACCGCGCTGAAGCCCCTGGCAAAGGGGTTATCCGGCCCCATCGCACCGGCTGAAGTGTCCTGGATATCCTGAAAGCCCGCCATGCTCTGCTGAGCATAGGGAACGACCGTAGAGCCCGTGTAGGGCTGCCCGCCAACACCTGCCTTATAGAGCGACTGGGCGTCCTTGAGACCGAGTTTCAGGGCCGGTTGCGCCGCACTCCACGGCTCTGCATTGGCCGTCTGCGTCGTTGTTTGTGTTCCACCACCGCTCATTTGATTTCCACCTCGTAAGTCACACGCCTGATTTGCGCGCCCTCGATTAACCGTGTCATGCCCATCCTGCCCTCATCGACAAAGGCGACAGCGCCGCCTTGTTTTGCCATCTCGTTGACTTTTTTTCGCATGGGCTCCAGCCATAGTTTCAATTGCGTTCCACATAGGCCAAGCCCGCGAAGGACCTTGCGGTCGCCCTCGTTTTGAAAGCGAACGATGCATGCGCCGAGTAATTTGCTTTTGTCGTCCTCATAGGCCACGACCAGGAACGCATGACCCGACCGGCACTCTTGCCACAGATACCCTGGCGTCAATGACCCGCCCGTATTCCGGCAGGACTTGATCATACCGTTCGCAAGGTCCGGCCAAACCTGATCAACCAGATTGGGCGAAACGATATCGCACTTAACCGACACGGCCCGGCACCTGGATGGACGAGACAATCACATGCAGGTCGTCGGCATTTTGTGCTGTTACCTTGACTGAACCGGAGCCCTTGAAAAACAACGGGAAGTCATATTCCTGCCGTGCCTTGGCCGCGAGATCAATCTCCTCAACAAGAACGAAATCCGTCGTTCCGTCATTCCATTCAACCTTCGCAGTGCATGTATTCGACGCGTCCGTATTGGCTATGGAAATGGCCAGAACCGCCTCGATAGTCGAGCTGGTAGCCGTGAAAACCTCTGTGGCAGAGGTCGTTGTCAGATCCGTGCCCTTTGTGACGCGGCTACCTTGGATATTCGCAAAGACGCTCATATCTCACCCGCGGGGACAGATTTCGGCCCGATGCCATAGGCATGGTCCCATGCGGCGCCGGCGGCAATGTTCAATTTGAACTGATGCAACAGCGCTTCCTTGCGCATCGGGCTGATGCCAGTTCTGCTTTCCGGTGACACCGGTGATCCGAACGTGATCGATTCTCCGTGATAGCGCGCGCCACCGATACACACAGTATAACTATCCGCGTCCGTATAAACCCGGCAGCCATTGACAAATGTGTGCTGGTTCGGGTTGATCTCGACTTGGGCCGAATAAAGCTCGGCCGCCCTGTTCTGACCGTCGAAAAAGCCTAATTTGTAATCGGTCGTGAAGCCCCCGAAAATCGGCACACCGCCCTTGAACAATCGGCTATCAAGCGAGACCGTCATTGCATCGAGGTCGGGATACGTCGCGTCAAGCCCCTCTAACGTCGTTCCGGCGCTAACCATCGGGGTGAGCATCGACACATTGCTGTCTGCGTAACACCATCTGTCTAGCTGCCAGTCATAACCGAGCAGATATGCGGTGTCGCTCACATCGGTAAATCGCCACCAAACAATTTTTTGAACCGGATCATTGACCCCCGCAACCAGGGGAAGGTTGTCAAGGTCAATTTGCTTTAAAAACCAGCGGTCTACCCGCTCTGCGCCTATAGGCTTCGCCTCGACGCCCCGGAAGAAACCGTCGGTGCTCAAGTAGACGAAATCACGCGGACCGATCTGGGTAATCGAATAAGGAGCCGTTGTCCCGCGCTTCGGATTGGCGTCTGTAAACGTGAAAACCAACCCGGATGGGGGGCTAAACTGCATATAGCGCATTTTGTCGCGCTGGATGATAATACCGCCCGCTTGCTCACCTATTCCGCCAGCAATCTCACCGCCGTCAGGAAATTCCTGGAAGTCCGCGCCCTTCTCACCCACCGTCCAGTGCGTAATATCGTTAATGCCGGACCACTGAATGCGTTTTTCGTAGTTCTGTAACCTTGCCAGCACCAGGAAGTCACCGGCGACAAACACATGCTTTGCCTGTGGTGGCGAACCACCCAGATCCGCAAAGTTGCCGCCCGCATCCACGTCATAAACCTGTGGCGGGTCTCCTATGTTGGTCGCTACAAGCTTGGTGCCGAACTGCTGGAAGGACCACATATCAGAATCAGCGACGTTATAGGGCGTCGCGGACTTGCTGATTTCATCCCAGTTGAGGGTTGACGTGTTCAGTTTATAAAGACCCGCTGCGGTGCCTGCGATGGCCGTATAGGCCCCGGCGCTGGAACGGACGAACGTTGCACCCTTGGGTGCAGCCGGAAGCGCATTGGAGTATTCAGACAGATCCTTGAGCGGACCCCAGCCATCTCGCACAGGGACGGCGTTCTTGATGCCTTGGGAGGCCGAGACGGCAAAGTCTGTCCGGTCCGGTTCGAAGGCTCCGAACGGGATCACCACTGATAATCCCAATAATTGTCGACGTTGGCACCCAATGCCGGATCGACAGTCTGCACGCCGCGCTTCTTCTGCGCAATTTCCGATTTTGCCTCTTTGATGAATTCCTCAAGCAGTGCCTTTTGCGTGCTGATCACGCCGGCATCGCGAATGTAGAGGCCACCCCACACAAGGCAGGCGGACAGGTATACGTCCGGATGGTTCGTCAGCAGGTCATTCGTCGGGGCAGCATCAGACAGAGCGAACCGTCCCCTATAGCGAAACCGGAAACTGTAGGCCTCATCCAGCGGCCGATCGAAGTCGATATTGGTGCCGTCGATCGCATAATAGCCGGGCTCGCCGGTGTGCTCGAGATATGGGAAGGTCCCGTCCGCCTTAAGATCAACCTCCTGCTCATCACCATCAGACGAGATGAACAAGGCAATCGGCTCGATCAGGCTGAGCGCCGAGATATCGATCCTGCGGCTGTTGACGGTGCCGGTCAGCGTGGTGTCGGTTTCAACGACTTCCAGGTTGCGTTTCAGCTTGGCCTCGGCCAGCGTGATCAGTTCGGTAGCCTTGCCGCTCAGTTCTGACCGCGCCAGCCAATCGGTGATGGCCGATTGCAGTTCGCCATAGTTGCTGATTGCCATTACGTGCCCTCAATTGAGCAAGGGGGCCGAAGCCCCCTCACATAGCTTAGGCCGTGCCTGACAGTCGGTGAGCCAGGCGCGCGTCAACAGTGTCCGTTCCATAAAGGATATCGAGACGCCATTTGTTCACGTCGTTCGTGCCGTCATAGTACGGGATCACGCGAACGCTCAGACCCTTGTAGGTCCGGCGACCAACCTCAACCGCACCGGGCGGCGAGATCATCGGGACCATGGTCAGGGAGAAAGCGTTCTTGCAGAACACCATGTTCTGACGGTAGCCGGTTCCACCGGTGCCAATGACGGTGATCGCCGCATTATCAGCCGGAGCCGCAGAACAGGTCTGCTGCGCGCCGGACGTGATGATGGCGGGCGAGATCGTCAGGGTGGCGGGGCCGGTCGATGCACCCGAATCCGCGTCGGCCTTGACCACAAACTGCCGAAGGAAAGGCAGCGTGGCCTTGGTGACAGGATTGACCGCATAGACCCCGGCAATGGTGAACACGTCGCCAGCCTTCAAAATGCCGGTGGTGGAGTTCGTCCAGCCATCGGTAATCAGAGACTGCTGACCTGTATCCTTGACGCTGTCATAGGTGACGTTTTGAGACGCACCATTGACGAGCGGCGTGCCAGTCGCAACGCCGACCGTGTGGGTCGGGACGTTCTGCGACATGTACAGGTCCGTGTTGCCGAGCATACCGGTCTGGCCTTTACGATAGGCCGGCTTGGTGATGGTGTCGGTGTAGAGCTGCGTCTGTGAGCCCACAATACCCCAATGGTCAGCAGGCGAGAGCACGCCGCAGCGTCCATCCTGTGGGTTTGCCAATTCGTCGGCACGCTCCGGACCCTTCGCAAAGTCCGCAAACGCATCGATCGTCTGGCCAGGAGTACCCACCCAAGAGTGGATGTTGGCATACTCTGCCATCAGATCGACATCGACCTGGTTGGCAAGCTGAACCATCGCCGGTTTGATGACACGCTCGGAAAGGTCTTCGATCTTGAGTGTCAGGTCCTGAGACGTGAACTCGAAATCGATACCCTTCTGATTGTCGACCGAGACAGTGGTTTTGCCTTCTACAACATCCTGAGAGGACGCCGTGGCGCCATCGCGGACGGTGAAGTCGGCAGGTTTGCGGACGCTGACAGAAGCACCAACCTTGTAGCCGTTGATGTTCTTGTCAAATTCCTTTTCGTAGCCACGGAAAACTTTCTTCCCCATGATCAGTTCGTTGTCGAGGATAAGCACCGCCTCTTTCGCGATGATATCCGCTGTGAGAGTTGTATTAGCCATCTCTCAGCCTTTCCGGCCTTATCCAAGGCCTAGTTGCTTGTTGCGGGTGGCCGCGTACTCATCCATGGACATTTCACTGAGCGATTTCCTTGCTGTCGGTGACGCCTTGGCGTTCACTTTCGACAGTGGTTTCGCAGTTGGTGCCTGTCGTTTCGGTGCTGCGGTTTGTTTCTGCATGGACTGATGACCAAGCCAGGCCAGGTGCAATGCACGATAGACCTGCGGTGAATAGGCGTTCGTCAGTTGCTCGGGAGAGAACCCGAGTTCCTGAACGGCGAACGTCTCCACCTTGGTGTTGATATCCGGTGTCCATCCTTTGATGTTTGTCTGCGCATATTCAGCCGTTTGGCGAAGACGATCTGCAGTTGCCTGTTTCGTCTGCTCGCTACGCTGATGCTGCAGATGCCCCAAAAGCTGTTCAGCCTTGGAGCGAGTGTCCCGCAGGCTCATCATGTGCATCTGGGCCTTCTGAAGAGCCCAGGGGTCCTCAGTGTCAGCATTCCAGTCTACGTTCGCATACTGCTGTAGTTGCTGGTCGATGCTGGCAATGGCAGCCCGTGCATTGATCTCCTGTTCGGACGCGTTACGCTGATACTCGATCGCCTTTTGCTGGCCCTCGAGTTGTCGCCGGTTCTCGGCGATCTCTTGGGTTTTGCGTGTGTAGTCGGCGTTTTTCATGACGCCTTCGGCGAGATCCGGGTGTACCTGATACTTTTTCCCGTTGTGCTCGACCTCGGCGTATTCTGCCTCATCTCCCTCGCTGGCCTGCTCCGCTTCGGCTTCACCCTCTGCAGTGGGCTCTTCCGCTTCGGCTTCGACCTGCTCGATCTCGTCATTTAGAGGCTCATCGGCCTCTGGTTCGACGGTCTGCGGTTCCTTGTCCTCGACTGCAGTTTCCTGTTCTTGGACAAGCGTATTCAATTCGTCGGCATTCATGACGAGTGCACTCCTCTGGGTTGGTGCAAGTTGAGTTGTGCGCTTCTAACCCTCGGCGCGTGGGATTACTGACCGGGGAATTCCACCGGTTCGGTTGTCGGTTCCATTGCCTTGTTGAGCAGGTCCATGCCGATATCGCTCTGGACCTTCATGCGCTTCGTTTCGGCGTCAAACTGCTTGATCTGGGTATTGGCGACATCAACGGACTGATCGCCCTTGAGGGTCTTCAGTTCGGCCTCCAGCTCCTGAATGCGTTTGTAGCCGGCTTCCATCTGCTGCATGATCTCCGGCGGGATACCCTGCTGATTGGCTGGGTTCATCTTTTCAAGCCGGCGCGAAATCTCATCAGCGCCGGGCCAATCGAGGTTTTTCGCAAGCAGATCGCCGATGACCGGCGCCGCGGCCGGGAAGGCTCTCAGCAATTCGATCATCTGGTCGGCCGCTTCTGCGCGCCGCGTGGTGTAACTTGGGCCGGTCTCAACCGTCAGGTCGTATTTGCCGGCGGTCAGATCGTGGATGGCCATGACAGGCTCCATGATCGGATTGCCCTGGTCATCGACTCCCACCTGTTGCTGCATCGGGTTTCCGTCATCATCCTGCGCCTGCACCGGCTGGTTGATCTGGACCGCTTCTTCCTTGTCGTCTTCGCCAATAACCCTGACCACACGGGCCGAATCATAGACATGGGGAATAAGGTCAATGACGATCTTCCCGACATGGCGAATGGCGCGAGACAGGTTGTCGATGAAGTGGAATGTCGAAATGTCCCCTTCCCGCTGCCGAGCGTTGATCGCTACACCGCTGGTTTCGTTCGAACGTGCACCCAGTGACGCGTCATAGAGCCCTATGATGGCTTTCATGTCATCCGAAGCGTTCAGCGCCTCCTGAAGCGCTCCTGCGGCAACACCAGTGTCCAATGGCTGCCTTTGCGGCGGCGCCCCTTTGTCGTCGTATTCTAGGAATGAATGGTTCTCGACATTGGCCGACTGCCAGCGCTCGATATCGCTGTCGAATGCACCCTTTGGACCGATCCACGGAACACGCGGCGCCAGCGCGACCAGTTCGGTGCTGGTGGTGCGCCAGTAGTTGAACATACGCTGGGCATCCTTGGCCGGATTGATCAGGCTGCGGAAATAGCGCTTGCCCTGAACCGAGAACTCATCGCCATAGACCGGCACGATCGGGATGAACCGGCCAGGCCAGTCGTTTTCTTCCAGCACGTCGACGCCGGACATGATGACCTGCTTGACCTGATAGGACTTCGCCGTGCGATTATCGACCACCTCGAGAACACCAGTTTGAACACCGAGTGTGATGTCCGGGTCAGTCTCAAGCTGGTCCTTGCCGAACACACGCCCGTCGCTCAGCAGGCAGATTTCACGCTCAACCTCTTCGCGGGTCCACCACTCTGCAACAAGCACGCCCTCATCATTCAGCCAGTCCTCACCGACATCCGACCAAGCATCCGAGTCGAAGTCGACATTGGCCTTACCCTTGTACTTCTTCTCGAACTGGTTCTTTGAGAGCCGGTCCACGACAAAGCCGACATCCCAGTCCGAACCATCGGGCGATGTGGAATGTGGATCACCATAGACCGAAAACGGGTTGAGCACCCGGTCGATCGATATGTCCATGTCGAACGCATCATCAAAGGAATAGTCCATCCCGACGCGGATATAGCCAAAGCCACCAGCAACAGCACACTCAATCGCAGTATCATAGGCAACGTCAGCGCTCGAGGTGTACTCGATATTGCGGATCAGCCCGCTGATAATGTCAGCCGTCTTGATGTCGGCGCCGCTGTCGACCGGACGCACCTTGATGGATGGCTTGTTCTGCCTCGAATCGTTGACCACCTGGCGGATGAAGGCCGGCAGCTTGTTGATGGTCAGGCAGGGCCGTTTCGACTTCCTGCGGCTCTCCTTGATCTGGCTCGGCCACTGCTCGGCAAGCTTCGCAAATTTGATGTCCTCGAGCGCGGTAGTGCGGTTGTGGTTTTCCGCGTCACGGCACTTTTCAAAGGCTTCGCGGCCTTGCTTTACAACATCATCTGCTTTGTCAGTCATCAACCCATCCAAGCGCCATCACCAACCATCTGGCGGTTGCGGTTTTTCTTCGGCGGATTCGGCTCTTCATAGGCGACACACGTCAGCCCAAAAGCATCCGCACCGTGTGAGGACCAGTCATGTTCAGGACCAAGCCCGATATCGCGGTGCTCGTCCTGTTTTTCGTGATACCAGCCAAGGGCAGCCCGACCGCCTTCTGTCGTGGTCTCATTGAACCAGATGCGAGGAAAGAGCCGGCGCGCTGCTTCAACGCGCATTGCCGCTGCACCCTTGCCCTGGTTAGGAATAACCTTGACCTCAAACCCAGCCTCTCGAAGAGCGCTTTCATATGAGACATCGTGAACCCGGTCGTTCGTTTTTCCGTCATGGGGCAGGACGCAAAGCGCTTCCCCGTATCCCTTGGACCTGAGCCAATTGACATGTGTCGCGAGCGGCTGACCGACAGCCTCATAATAGTCCAGCACCCGAATTTCACGGCCGACGAACTGGACTATCCAGATTGCACAGGCGTCCGATTTGGCGCCGGTGCCCCCAATATCCCAGATGGCCCTGGTCTGCATCAGAGGATCAGCGGCCACGCTACCAATGCGGCCCTGCGCCCTCGCTTCCTGAAGTGCCGAAGCGAAATAGGCGCCACTGACGATCGAGACGTATCCACCTTCCCAGATGTGATCATACTGATCAGGGTTGAGGCGCATGCAGTCCTGGCGCTCCTGCTCGAGCACTTCAGGAAACCACGGATTGTCTGACCAGTTCGCCTCAACAATCTTTGCACCAGTCGGCCTATCATCGCCTCTCAGCAATTTATCAACCGGATCCTTCTTGCGGCGCGGGTTCCATGAGAACCAGAGTTCAGATCCCTCTGTACGGATCGTGGGAACAAGAAGCTCGAGACTGGTGTTAGATAATGTCTGCGCTTCCTCTACCCACGCTCGCTTGAAGCCCTCCAGTGACTTAATGCTGTCCGCAGTGTGGTCCTGCATGCCCTGAAAGGCAATGAGGCCGTCACCTGGCGTCTGGATAACTTCCCGAAATACCTTGAAGCCGTCCGCAACGCCCAGCTTGAGTGAGATGAGCTTGTCCTCGATCAGCCGCTTGGCGGATTCCTTCAGGCTCTTTTGAACCTCACGAATGCAGACCGCGCGTGTTCCCTTTTCGAGCATGCAGTCCTCGACCAAGAGATCAGCGAAGAAATGCGACTTGCCGGAACCGCGACCACCAAAGGCGCCTTTGTAACGGGCAGGCTCGAGCAAGGGCTCGAAAACCTCAGCCGTCTTGATCTGAAGCACGGACAATGCGGCGCTCTATCTGGTGGACGATCGGGCTGTCAGGATCGCCGGAGTGCTCTACTGCCTTAAGATCTGGCAAGACCTTGTTTAATAGAGCCTTTGCTGCATTAACTTGTGACGCGTCCATGAGAGGTTTGTCGGACTCGATATGCTTCTGCAGCCGGTTGATCAACTGGGCGGCTTTTATCTTCTTGCGGGTGTTGTCATTGTGCCTGAACCCGGAACCGCGGCCTGCCATCACGACATCTCGTAATCGATTGTTCCAGACGTGTAGGCCGTGCACTCGATGAGCATCTCCACCTCGCCCTTGTTCTCGATCACCTTTTCGACCGGTGACGAGTAGGACTCGATCGTCTGGAAGGCATCCTTCATCTTCCGTTTGACAGCAACGGTTCCAACGAACGTGTTTGATATGGAAAGGTTGGCCGTCTTGACCATCATGACCTTACTGGTGCCGGTGGCTGTGAATGAGTCTTTGATCATAGCTTCAGTCTCCGATTGAATCCAAACAGTCTCGACCCGACATAATACGACCGGTCCAATGTCACGGTTGCTGTGCCGGCAAAATCCAGTGAAATGGCAGCAGAACGGCATGCAACAGTCGCACTCCGGCCTGTACCAGTGAACGTGCCACTGACTTCTCTTGCCATTGTTCTATTCTCCTGTTGAACCGTATCCTGATTAGTCTATTGCCCTATGGGTTGAGGTAGCTCGCCTCGAAATCGTGCAGTGCAACTTCGTTCGTGCCCTGCCTGTCTACAGTGCTGTCATTGTCGGCATCGCCCATCATGAGACGCATTAAACCAGTGACATCCGCACCCGTAAGATCGATCTCACCATAGAATTGGAACCAGCCACTACCAAGAGACGTAACCGAGACATTGCCCCAACCGGCTCCAGTAGTACCCACTCGGCTCCCGTCTGGGGTCGCATCGTCCGTAATCAAAATACTCACATTGTCACCAACGGACATATTTTGAGGCCAGACCCGAATCCACATGTCCGCCGCTTCCGAAGATATGGTTTTAAACTTGGCGCGGATGATGTTGACACCGTTGTTGAAAACGGTATTTCCGCATCGAACAGCGCACTGGCCAACACTTCCGGGGTTTTGATCGATCCAGCTAACCGCGTTGCTGCCACTATCCGGGTCGGTCTGTGCTGTATTGATGGTAGAACTTATTTCCGTAAGGCCGGTAGATGTGCCATCAGCTGCTAACAAGAACACTTGGGTTTCGTCCTGCTCAACAACCGGCCCCTGCGCTGCGCTTGTTTCCTCAGCCGTCCCGGTTGCAGACGACAGGGAAACCCGGAACTTGATATATGCACCTATATCCGCTGAAACCAGCGTGTATGTTGAATTTGTTGCACCGGAGATGGCCACATCATCACGCAGCCATGCATAGGTCTCGCTTGGATCAGGAACGCCAGCCGGCGAACCTGTGTCCCCAGTAAGCGCTTGTCCCTCTTGCATCGCGCCATTGGTGAACGTAACCGTACCACCAAAATTGGGTGCCTCGCCCGGACCTGTCCCCGCAGAAGTACGATAGGCATAATCAGGTGGAAATGCAGGACTGTGTGTGTCGGCAAGCGTAGCTCCGACAGCATTTGTATTGCCCTCACCAAAAGAAACGGTTGTCGCCCCGTAAAGCGCCTGATCGCATGTCAGTACCACAATATCTGAACTCACGCCCTGTGCAGCCGATGAAACCGTCCTTGTGCCCTCGCTATCGATCACTGACCACCCTGTTTCATCGGTGTGGTTCGCCATTCCTCGGTCGAACGTGACGGTAATCTTGTTGGCGTCGTCCACTATCCCTATCGATAATGAAGATATTTGTGCCCCGCGTGCCGGAACCGACCCGCCAAACAGAACCGCATCAACACACCGCTTATGGTAAGACGCAACGCGGTCAAGCTGAGCGGCTGCTGCCGCAGTGTCCAGCCCGCCGCCTACAATGCCGTAATGAATATTATCGCCCCATTCTTCTGCAATTAGGTTGGGACCGGAATAAGAGCGACTATCACCATCCCAGATATCCTGAATTGCGCGTCTTACAGCATCAATCGCACTTGCAGTCCCACGCCGACCAAGCAAGGTCACGAATGTTGGCGTTCCAACAAAATTAGTGATGTCAGCATCAAAGGCATCAAGCATCGCTATGAATGCTGCCTCATACCCCGCCTGTGTCTGTCCACCATTTGCATCTGCTTCAGCCTGTATCCATAGATGCCCGGCACATCCGCCTGATGCTGCAAGCGCACCATCAAGCCGCGTCACAGCCTGTTCGTGGATAACATCCCCATCATTCCAGTCATTAGTAATAAAACCAGTCCCGTCAATTGTAACCCCGCTGACAAACGCCGGAGGTTTGCCAGCCTGATCAAACAATTCCGCCAAGGCTGGCCAAAATGAACCGTCCGAATTCCATGTCGGGTCTGTAGTTTCAGTGGACCATGCGCCACCATTGACCGATGTTTTCCAGTCATAGGTCGTTTTTGTGTAAGTCTGAAGGTTCGTCGCAAATCCGTCAGCATTCGATTGGCCGTTGACAGCAAAGATGTCCGTCAGAGTGATATTAGCAACCGATGCTGCGGTTATGGATTCGCCATTAAGAGGCTTGAATTCTAGATTACCCTGCCCATACCCGTTACTGAAAGTGGCTGTACCGGACCAATTGCCAGATCCGATGGTCTCAGATGAAAGTTGCTTCCACTGGCTGCTGCCCACGCGATACATTATTGTAGTCGGGTCATCCCCACTAAAATTGTATGTGCCCGCAAAAGCTATTCCTGCGCCGTTGCGCTGATAGACCTGGTTGGAAGCAACGGAGGTTGTTAGTGAAATCGTGCCCGACAATTCGTCGGTGAATACCAGGCCACCACCCCACTTGTCAACCAATGGGCCGCGTAGGATAGAGAAAAACACTCCATGGATGGGACCTGGATCAAGAGGCATGAAATATTCCTGGATGTGAAAAACCCGCCCAGAGGCGGGGAAGTGAAATTGCGGTGGTGCTTTATCCGATATTTAAGCTTCTAGTCAGTGCAATACCGACCGGCGGGATTTGAACCCGCTTTCTCCACCATTTGAAAGGGCCACCGACTGTCGACCTCCAGATACACGCCTGTGATCAAATGACGCTGTCCGGTTTGGCTCACCACGAACCCTTTCAACTCTGTGCCCTGTTGGGCTAATGAATGCATAGCGGGCCTAGTACCCTTACAGCTTAATGATTTGACCCCTCGCCTCTCGCGCGTATGGGCGGGCAATTTTCGTGTTCGGAGTGGTGCATTCCTCTCGGTCAAACCAAACGCTATGCAACTCTGTGCCCATTAGGGCGAATGAATGAGGGCCGGGAAGAGCAACGGTCTGCTAAGCTGAAGGTTGCCAGACTGGTCGAAACCTCTCCAAGGGATTTCCCCGGCCCTCGTCTGTGTAGGTACCCACCTATCTCTGTATTCTATGGGCAGTTTACGGAGATGCCCAGCTCTCACCGTAGCGCGCATTGCGCTATTGGAACTTATATTCTATCCGGCTGTGCCGCCGTCGCCGCGTAACCGGGCTTTTGACTGCCGACGCATGCGTTTGTTGAATCGACGCTTTATGCTTTTGACGATACCCGCTCTATGGCCGTAGAATTGACGCGCCTTCGTGAGTGCGTCCCACTCGTCACCGTCAATAAACTTGGCCCGATGTCCCATCATGGTTTCAGTCCCAGCCTTCGGTGGTTGTAGCTTCGGGGAATGGCCATTCGGACGCATCGCTCCGATTATTCATATTTATAACAAACTAGGTTACATTCGTCAAATTATGCTGTTCTAAG
>JAAEPA010000837.1 GCA_024222475.1 Gammaproteobacteria bacterium
ACTCCAATTCTCAAAGGAGTAGAAAAATTACAAACTCGTTTCACCGTTCCGTGGCTTGATGGAAAACCTGTAAAAATTGAATGGACTGCGTAATTGGGTATCATTATGACGGTTTTACTACCTGTAAAAATCGGTGTTTAAAAAGACTATTAACGGTAAGCATAAAGAATAGATGATGAAGATTTTTATTAGTTATCGCCGGAGTGATTCCCAGATGGTCGCTGGGCGGCTGCGGGAATCACTGGCCAGGCGCTTGGGCTACGATGCGATCTTTCGGGATAAGGACAGCATCGGCGCCGGGGAGGACTGGACTCGTGCTATCGAGGAGAGCCTAACTGAAAATACAATAGTCATGGCCCTGATCGGGCCTGACTGGGCGACTGCCCTCGACAAGTCAGGCACTCGGCGTCTGGATGATCCGGCGGACTGGAACCGTGTCGAACTAGAACTGGCGCTCAAGCGATCCGCCCGTGTAATTCCGCTACTGATAGACGAAACCCGCATGCCGCAGGAGTCCGAACTACCACCGAGCCTCGAACTAGTCGCCCGCATACACGCTCTGAAGCTGCGTGATGACGATTGGGACTCTGATATAAAGCGGTTGATGCAGGCCCTCGGGCTGCACAAGGAACGGCCTTGGAAGCAACGCCCGTTCGTCTTGACAACGGCGATTGCCGCAGTAATCGCTATCGGCGCAGCGGTCTACTGGTGGTCAATGCCAACTAACGAGAGTCCTGTCTCGACTACGTCCACTCAGGAGGAGGTGGCCAGCAAACCTTCGGAGGTCGGGGGCTCGTACCTGGCTGACATCAAAAAGAAGCTCCATGCCGAACAGGAGAAGGGGCTCAATCTGCTCTTCAGCACGAAGCACTCCGACCGAGCCATGGCGATCGGTCTCATCGACGCCAGTCTGGGCAACATCGACAAGGCGTTGCAGTCCTTTCCCAACGACGTGTACCTACGCTCGCTGGCAGGCTATGCGGCGAAGAACGTGTACGCGAGTTCGGGCGGTACCGGACTCCTTGGGCAAGACCAGCGGAAGAAGTACCTGGCCCAGGCACGGTTGCATTTCGAGACAGCGCTCAAGATCAATCCCAGGGATCCTGGCGCGTTGAACGGGATGGGAAACGTCCTTTTCTACGAGCATAGGTTAGACGAGGCTATCCAGCACCATGAGCAAGCCCTCAAACTCGCAGGCGGTTCGTATCCAGCCGCCAAGCATGACTTGGATCTCGTCAAGCGGGTGAAGAGCGGTGCCGTCTTGTTTCCCGAGTAGAGCCAAGGAAGGCTGAAGGGACTGTTCTAACAAGTAAGGATGCGAGAACTGTATTGCCTTAGTCATTATGGAGAGTTGCTACAAGAGAGCTGGACCAACTGAACTCGGTGATATAACTTAATGAATTGCGCATTCCGCCAAATAATAAGCAGGAAGCATTAATGGGTGTTAATTCCGTGGGGTCACATTTTAAACGTTATGTGTTAAGTGCTAGCATCAGAATAAAACTCATGATAGCAAGGTGTTGGAGATTGAACGAGTACCAGCGGGGACCTTTTTTGCTTTTAATATTTATAGGTATTCAAATTAGTTTGCAGCAAGTTTATGAGCTTCATGGTACTCGTCACTCAACTTTTCGTTAGCATAGTCAATGCTTCTTACTTCTTGTTTATTTTTTTTAGAAACAAAAAAAACAGGGTCCTTGTAGATACCAATGACTAGCCATTAGTACTTACAAGGACCCTGTTGTTTACCATAAAAACCGATACAAAATGGACATTTACACTAAGGGTAAGGAGAGATAGCATGGAACCGAAGTTTCACTATGGAGACACCATAGTTATAACGGTTCCACTTGGGCGAACAGGCGCTCGGGATGACGTCATACTGAGCGCATTCGCAAGCTTAGTGTAAATTCAGATTTTATTAGAAATCACTAAAGTGGTCACTATGTTCCTGTATCCGGTTTTCACCCATCGGAATCAAATCATCCTCATCTATCTTTCGCAATACATCTTTGTTGCCGTTCTTACCCTTCTTTTTAACCGGGTGAGTGCTATAACTATCTTTTTTCTCTGTTTGTGATATTCCTTTACGTCCTGTAGTGTTGCTTTGTCCACTCTGTGACTCGCTATTCTTAGCACCACCAACTTGTGATGCCAAATTACCAACAAGATCTAACAGTGTGTGTGATTGTGCAGACATCTCTTCGCTTGCCGAAGCCGATTCTTCCGCCGAAGCCGCATTTTGTTGGGTTACGGAATCAATCTGTTGTATCGCATCATTAACCGAAC
>JAAEPA010000838.1 GCA_024222475.1 Gammaproteobacteria bacterium
AAGAGGCACTGCAGGGATTGGCGGTAGAGTCCACCTACAACTGGTATTGGTTGGTCGACGGATTGATGGACGCAAGTTATCAGGTGCATCTGGTCAATACCGCGGCGGTTAAACAATATGAAGGATTGAAGTATTCAGACGACCATAGCGATTCGCGCTGGTTAGCCCATCTGCTTCGCTTAGACATCTTACCGCAGGGCTATATCTATCCCAAGGCCGCTCGAGCGGTCCGGGATCTATTGCGCAAGCGCAGGCAACTGGTCCAACTCAGGACGACCAACCTATTGAGCATCCAGAACCTGATCTCGCGGAATACCGGCCACTCGATGAGCGCCAACAGAATCAAGCAACTGACATCACCACAGGTTGAAGAATTATTCCCAGATCGGAACATCGCCTTGGCGATCCAGAGCAATCTGGTAGTTATGACCACGCTGCATGAACAAATCAAGATTCTGGAGCGTGCGGTAATAAACAAAGCGAAATTGAGGCCAGAATATGAATATCTACTTTCCACCCCGGGGATAGGGGTGATTTTAGGTTTGACCATCATGCTGGAGACGGGCGACATTCATCGCTTTGCCAAGGCGGGCAACTATGCCTCCTATTGTCGATGTGTCGGCAGTACGCACACCAGTAATGGAAAAAAAAAAGGCAAAGGCAATACCAAAAACGGCAAC